>NZ_KV793121.1:0-3952 GCF_001808415.1 Lactobacillus sp. HMSC08B12
TTATTTACACAAAAGAATTGACAGTGTCTTCTTTTGCGCTAACATTTGTAACTTATGTAATTCTTTCATTTTGTTACCTCCTAAAAATTGTTTACCACAGTATACCTCCAACAAAATTAAAATACAAGGGTTTACTTTATATTTTTTTAATGTAAAATTTACCGTATAATATGGTGGATAAATTTGGAAGTGTAGGAAGAAAACACAAAAATATGAGGAGAAAAAACATGATAAATTTGAACTACCAGTCAAGTGACACATCACTTCTTCCGAGTGATTTTCAATTAGAAGATTATAAAAAAATTGCAAGAGATAGCAAAAAACGCTTTCTTCAATTTTGCTTTTCCAATGCTGAAATTCCCGATCAAGGATTCAAAATTCATATATCTGCAACACAAATCAATTATCAAGTGATTCTTGATGAAGTGTTTGATCTCTGTAAGTCAAATTTGATAGATTTTTATAGGTATGGTAGGCTTAAGGGACCGGATAAATGGATTTATAATCCTATTACGAAATTAAAGGAATATAGGGACTATGAGAGTATGGAGTACCGCTTACCAGCTTGGGTTGATGAGCCATTTCCAGATAACTCAGATGATAGTAAAACATGTAAATACTTGTTTAAGAAAATTATTCCAACGGAAGGGCTAAATTCTAAGCCTTCAGGAGCTACGCTTTTAGCCCATGTTGCCGGTAGTGAAGAGGAATTTGTCCTAAAAAATGCGCATCCAGGATATATGAACTTGGGGGTAGCATGTACAGATTCGCTGAAGAATGAAGCGGTAAATATAAAGAGAATGATGAAATTCGATTTTATTCCTAATTATATTGCTGATTTTTCAGAAGACGAAGATTATTTTTTATGTGAAGAAAAAAAGTGCGGCCTAAGTGTTGATGACTATCGTGCGGATTCGCACCATAATTTTATTGATAAAAAGTTACGTAAGAAAACAATCAATGACTACAGAAAATCGATTACAGATCTATTGAAAAATGTACAGATACTTCATGATGAAAGGATTTTTTTAGGAGATATATCATCGGAAAATGTTTTAGTAGATCCAGAAACTAACCTTGTAAGTTTTGTAGATTTAGAGCAAAGCGTATTTTTAGAAGATCATTCGAAAATAGCTTTTTTTGCACGTACTGAAGGCTTCTTTGATGAAAATACACCATTTTTAGCCCCAATTGCTCAAGATAATCAACAATTAGCATATTTATTGATATCATTTTTCTGTCGAGGAAATATGTTCTTGTTGATCGATCATAGTGGCGCTATGACAATTAATTTTTTTAAGCAGTATGCGTCAACTCATAATCTTCCAAAAGTTTTTGTCGATGTCATCATGGACTTATTAGAAGATCCAAATCAGCGGTTAGATAATTTGGTTGAAGTGTTAGATAAGATGGATTGTGAGAACCTCTATAATTCCGAAGATTTGGTTTCTTTAGATGACTTTCAATACGAACTTGTTAAATCTGTATATCTGACCATGATTGATGGAATACAAATTGATGATAAGAAAACTCTTTTCTTTGAGGAAGATACGGATTTAATATTCAATGAGAATATGGTGTCTATCTACAAGGAGTATCTCCAAAAGCCAACGATCTTTAATGATATATTTTTTGAAAAAAAGATGCATAACCATGTTATTTCAGAAGGCAAGAGATTGGTGGAGATGCTTAAGGATGGGGATGAGCGATTAGCGGAAACCTCATTAGTTCAAGTATATGCATTACTCTTGTGTACTATAAAAATTGCGAGTCCTAGTGAAAAAATTATTATAGATAGTTTGATAAACTATACACAAGAAAAATATATGGAATCTACAATAAATGGAAAATTCTTTAGGATAACGGAATATTCAACATATTTATCACCATATTTTGCTGACGGCACGGCAGGTATGATCAACATTTTGCTGGAATACAGGGAAAAATTTCATGATACCAAATATGATGCGTCGATTCTAGATTTAGTTAATTCTATTTCTCAAGAACATATGCCTAAAAATAGTTCTCTGTATAGAGGATTAGGAAGTTTTATATACGTCCTTCAGAAATTCAAAAAAATATTTAAATCAAGCAAACGAGATAATGATATAAGGGAAATGTTTAGGAATCTTCCGTTGTACTCAATTGTTTCTAATGGTAATAGATACATGGTTGATGAGTCGTTTAGGCGCATAAGCTTAGACTTTGCGGATGGAAATGCTGGAATTATATTTTTGATAGAACAAGCTAAGCAAATGGGAATTTTATAGATTTAAAAAGGTTGTGAGTGTTTTGTATTATTCAGATTTTATCAAGGGCAACCGAGTTAGGTTTATCGCGATCATTCTTTTAGTTATTGGCGGCAGCGCGCTTCTGGCCGGCAACAACGCCTTGCTGACACTGCTGGGGGACAGCTTGCGCAAAGGAAACCTGCTGCTTTTCGTGACAATTATCGGGATTAATTTTGTGGTTAATTCCATCGGCAGCAGCTTGTCTTATAGAGCCAATTACTTGTATGACAAACAGACTCAAGAGTATTTCCACAAGCTTCGGTCTGCTGAAGTGGAAAAAATCTACAACAGTGGTAACAAGGCACCAAAAGTTTCCAGCGTTCAGAACAGTTTGACCCAAGATTTAAACATGCTGGGTGAAAATTTCCTGGCTCCATGGCTGAAAATTGCCGCTTGTGGATTGGATGTAGTCCTTTCCTCAATCATCGTCTTTACCTACAGCTGGCTTTTATTGCTGGTAATTCTGCTTCTTGCAGTGTTGATGTTTTTCATGCCTCGATTTTTATCTCCAGCTTTGCAAAAGGCTATGGATGATATTTCTAATGAAAACAAGCGTTATCTCGATATGCTGGAAAAATGGTTTAGCGGTTTGAGCGTTTTGCAGAGATACCACGTCAAGCAGAAGCTTTTGGCGGTGACGACTGCTCAAGGAAAGCGACTTGAAGATGCCAATGTCAGACGGTCCGGCCGGATGCAAGTTGCCAGCGGCGTCAACAATGCCGCAAACGTGTTGTCCCAGGCCTTGATTTTGCTCGTTTCAGGTGTCTTGATTATTACTGGCCGGATGAATTTCGGTGTTTTCTTTAGCATTGGCAACTTTGCCAGCACGATTTTTACTGAACTGGGGGTTGTGGTCAACCAATATACTATTTTGCAGTCAAGCAAGACTTTAAACGCCAAGCTCAGAAAGCAGCTTGCAGTTCAGATCGACCACTTAGAAAAGACTGAAAGTTTGGACCATTTTCAGTCATTGTCAGTTCAAGCCTTGTCTGTAGCTTTTAGTAATGAGGAAAAAATCACTTATCCGGATTTTCAAATCAAGCGGGGAGAAAAAATCTTATTGTCAGGTGACAGCGGGACTGGAAAATCTACGCTTTTTAAGCTGATCCTGCAGGAGTTGCCATTGGCGACTGGAAAGATTTGTTTTAAAAACGAAGCCGGGCAAGAAATTGAGCGGCCAGACCTGTCTCAAATTGGTTATGTTCCGCAAGATCCGGTTCTCTTTCCAGGTACAATCAAGGAAAACATTACAATGTTTAACTCCAAGCTGAATGACCGGGTAATGCAGTTTGTTAAGCAGGTGAATTTGGAAAAAGATCTGGCTAAATTCCCGGCAGGAGTAGATACGGAACTCGATCAAGGCAAGCATGCCCTGTCTGGCGGCCAGCGGCAAAAAGTGGTTTTGGCCAGAGCACAGATCCATGACAGTCAGCTGATTTTCATTGATGAAGGCACTTCAGCCATCGATACACACAATGGCTTGGAAATTCTGCAGAATCTGTTGCAAACCGATGCAACGATTGTTTTTATCGCGCACAACTTGACTGAAGAGATGCGGCAGTTATTTGACCGGGAGATTCATTTGAGTAATACTGCAGGTTAAACGAAAAAAACGGGCAAGTTTGGCTTGTCTGATATGACCCCCGAAATTAGGACACTAA
>NZ_KV793122.1:0-24971 GCF_001808415.1 Lactobacillus sp. HMSC08B12
GACACGAGTTTGCGCACGCTTTTTAATCAAGATATCCGATAAAGCCACCACTTTATGATAAAATAGGTTACTGAACAATTTTCAATTTGCGAATGAGGTGTGCTCAATGGCTTTTGACGGCTTATTTATTCATAGCCTGCTTAATGAATTACAAGATGAGATTACTGCTGGCCGCTTACACAAGATCTACCAGCCTTTTAACAACGACCTGGTCCTGGTCTTCAGGAAGGACCGCAAAAACAAGCAGCTTTTAATTTCTGCTAATCCTGAATATCCCCGCCTCTACCTGAGCAAGGAGTCCTTCTCCAACCCTAACGTGGCTCCTCTCTTCGTCATGGTCCTGCGTAAATACCTGGAAGGGTCAGTCCTCCAGGAAATCAGCCAGGTTGGCCTTAGCCGGATCGTCAACTTCTCCTTCAGCAACCGTAACGAACTCGGTGACGAAATACAGCTGATCCTCTCCGTTGAACTGATGGGCCGGCACAGCAACGTCATCCTCTATGACAAGCAAAGCGGCAAGATCATCGACTTGCTAAAGCGGATCAACCCTGACGAAAACCGGGCCCGCCTCCTCTTGCCTAAAGCCAAGTACGAATTGCCCCCGCTGACTCCCGGCATCAACGGCTTTACTTTAACGGAATCAGAATTTTCTTCTTTGAAAAAAGAATACCCAACCCCAGCTGACCTGGCCAAGCAAATGGACGGTCTAGATGGCGATGACCGGCAAGAACTGACCGGCTACTTGGAAGACGACTACTCCTTCTCTTCTCTGAAGACCTTCTACAACCAGTTCTCCTCCCCTAAGGCCTACGTTCTCGTGACGCCAAAGCACAAGCGGCGGATCTCCCCTTACCTGCCATATCATTTGGAGATGACCAAGGAAAGCTCCTCCACTAACTTAAATGAAGCCTTAGACGAGTTTTACGCCTACCAGGCCAACCGGGACTGGGTCAAGCAGCGGTCCCAGCAGGTGACCCGGGTCGTCACTAATGAGACCAAAAAGCTCCAAAAGAAGCTGAAGAAGCTGGAAAAGCAGCTGGACAGTGCTGAAAACTCCGAAAATCTCAGAGTCTCCGGGGAACTTTTAACCGCCTACTTAAGCCAGGTTAAGCCCGGCATGGAAAAAATCGACCTGCCTAACTACTATGAAGGCAACCAGCCCATGACCATCAAACTTAACCCGGCCCTCTCCCCTCAGCGCAATGCCCAGAAATACTTCAAGCGCTACAAAAAGATGCGGGATTCCATCAAACACGTGACCGAACAGATTGAGATCACGGAAGAAAACCTCCGCTACCTTGATTCCGTTCAAACGGAAATCGACAACGCTGACCCAGAAGACGTCGAAGCCATCAAGGAAGAGCTGATCAACCAAGGTTACCTTAGAGCTGATCAAAAAAAGCGCCGGAAGCCGAAGCTGACCGAAAAGAGCCTAAACAAGTTCAAGCTCAGCTCCGGCAAAACTGTTTTAGTCGGCAAGAACAACCTGCAAAACGACTGGCTGACCCTGAAAAAGGCCGACAAGAACCACTACTGGTTCCACGTCAAGAACATCCCCGGCTCCCACGTTATCTTGACTGACAGCCAGCCAAGTGACAGCGACATCCAGGAAAGCGCGGAGATCGCTGCCTACTTCTCCAAGGCCAAAAATTCCGCCCACGTGCCGGTTGACTATATCCAGGTCAAGCGGATCAAGAAACCTAACGGGGCCAAGCCTGGCTTCGTCGTCTACACCGGGCAGAAGTCCATTGAAGTTACCCCGGAAGCTGACGAGATTTTAGCTAAGCGGATTGACTAAGATGCAAAAAAGAACCGTATTATCCCAAAATGGTAGTACGGTTCTTTTTCTATATATTCTAAAAAATTAGTTCTTAAAGCTGTGCACTGGGGCTGGAATCCGGCCGCCGCGGTTGATCATCGCCGCGCTTGATTCCTTGTGAACAGGCATAATCGGGGCATAGCCGAAGAGGCCGCCAAATTCAATTGAGTCGCCCACGTCCTTGCCCGGTACTGGAATAACCCGGACAGCCGTGGTCTTGTTGTTGATCATCCCGATCGCCGCTTCGTCAGCAATCATGGCACTGATGGTTTCAGCTGGCGTGTCGCCTGGTACGGCAATCATGTCCAGACCAACTGAGCAAACAGCGGTCATGGCTTCCAATTTGTCGACCGTCAAAATCCCCTTTTCAGCTGCCGCGATCATCCCGGCATCTTCTGATTCAGGAATGAAGGCACCAGACAGACCGCCGACATGGCTGCAGGCCATGATGCCGCCCTTCTTGACAGCATCGTTTAACATGGCCAAAGCGGCCGTGGTCCCGTGGGTCCCCACGCTTTCCAGGCCGATTTCTTCCAAAATATTGGCTACCGAGTCGCCTTGGGCAGGAGTTGGCGCCAAAGACAAGTCCACGATCCCAAAGTCGACGCCCAGGCGCTTAGAAGCTTCCTGGCCCACCAATTGGCCCATTCTGGTAACCTTGAAGGCCGTCTGTTTGATGGTCTCAGCAACCACGTCCATAGATTCGCCCTTAACCTTTTCCAGGGCCGTCTTAACCACGCCAGGGCCGGATACGCCGACATTCAAAGCCACATCGCTTTCGCCGACCCCATGGAAGCCCCCGGCCATAAACGGGTTGTCTTCAACCGCATTGCAGAAGATGACCAGGTTGCCGTTGTTCAGCGGGTTGATCTTTTCGTTCTCAATGACGATCTGGCCCATTTCCTTGACGGCATCCATGTTGATCCCGCTTCTGGTTGAGCCGACATTGACGCTGGAGCAGACTCTTTCAGTTTCCTTTAAAGCTTGGGGAATTGACTTGATCAAGACCCGGTCGCCGTTTTGGTAGCCCTTGTGCACCAAAGCTGAGAAGCCACCGATCAGGTCCACGCCGACTGCTTTGGCTGCCTTGTCCAAGGTAACCGCGTACTTAACGTAGTCGCTGTCCCCTGAAGCTGCCGCGATCAAAGAAATCGGGGTTACAGTAATCCGCTTGTTGGCAATCGGAATCCCGTATTCAGTTTCCAGTTCTCTAGCTACCTTGACCAGGTTTTCCGCCTTAGTCGTGATCTTGTCGTAGATCTTCTGGCAGGCCCGGTCACTGTCTGAATCAATACAGTCTAAAAGTGAGATCCCCATGGTCGTCGTCCGCAAGTCCAGGTTCTCGTTGTCGATCATATTGACCGTTTCCATAATCCGCCGCAAGTCCATTATTCCAGACCTCCGCCCAGTTCATGCATGGCCGCGTACATCTTTTCATTCCGGATGTTGATTTCCACGCCCAGTTTCTTGCTCAGTTCCTTCAATTCCGTGCCCAAGGCGGAGAAATCTGCCTCATCGCTGACATCAACGACCATCATCATCGTGAAGTAGCCGTTCATGATCGTCTGGGACAGGTCCAGAATGTTAATGTCTTTTTCAGCTAAAAAGCTGCTTACGCCGGCAATAATTCCGGTCTTGTCTTGGCCGACAGTTGTCAAAATTGCTCTCATTGCTTGCCCTCCTGCTTGCGAAGCTTATATCCTGATCAGGATAAGAAATAAATTTAATTTGGATTAAAAAGTTCTGTTTTAGAATAGCATCTTTTAAATTGGCTGGGTAGTCAAGGCCAGCGATTCCAGAACATCGAGGATCAACTGGACTGTTTCCAGGCTGGAGAAAACCGGAATATGGGTATTCAGGGCCTGGTCCTTGATCTTGATCGAGTCTTCCACTGCCGAGTCCGACAGGTTGACGACATTAACCACCATCACGATCCGGTGGGTCTGGATTCTTTCCAAAAGGTTTCTAGACCCCTCCTGGATCTTGGCGATAACCCCGGTCGTAATCCCCGCCTCAGCCAGAATATTGGCGGTCCCTTCCGTGGCCGTGATCTTGAAGCCCAGGCGGGCAAAGCGCTTGGCCAGGTTGGCTACTTCCTGCTTTTCCTCATCGCTGACTGAGAAGAAAATCGTCCCATAACTTGGTATATGCAGGTCGCTGGCTTCATAGCCCTTGTAAAGGGCCTTGGCCAGGCGGCTGTCTCTGCCCATCACGGCATCAGAGGACTTCATCCTGGAGTCAAAAGTATTGTCTGAACTGTAATTGAGGTAGGAGAAGACTGGCATCTTCACGTGGATGAACTCGTCAACCGGCCAGACCTCGTTCGGGTAGCCTAAATCAGCAATCTTTCTGCCCGCTAAGACCTTAACCGCGTATTCAACCAGGTCCTTGCTCATAGACTTGGACAAGAAGGCCAGATTATGACCGGCATAAGTCTTGATCTGAAGCAGGTAGATTTCCCTGCCCTTGAGCAAAAAGTGCAGGTTGAAGATCCCTCTGATCTTGAAGCTGCGGATCAGCTTGATTGTTTCTACCCGCAGCTTTTCCGCTTGCTCCTTGCTTAAATACTGGGGGCCAAAAACCGCGATGGAGTCTGAGGCGTGGGACCCGGACTGCTCCAAGTGCTCCACGATCCCCGGGATAGTCACGTCTTCCCCATCCGTGATCGCCGTAATCTCATACTTCATCCCCGAGATAAACTGGGAAATCGTATAATCATCAACCTGGTTTTCCCGAAAGTATTTCTCCAGGGCCGGCTGGTCATAGACCACAGCTGACTTTTGCTTGCTCTTTTGGTGATAGCCCCCGACCAAGACCGGATAGCCCACACGGGCCACAAAGGCTAAAACTGCCTGGTAGTCGGTCGTTGCCAAATATGGCACCCGTTTGACCTCAGAAATCTTGGCCGTGTCTAAGTGGCTGATCGGCAAAAGGCGGTCGATCTCGTGCTGGCCAAAAATCTTCAAACCGTGGCTCACCAAAGGCAGGCGCAAGGCGGAAACCTGCTTGCCGGAGAACTGGGTGACCACGTCCGTGATCCCTTCTTCTTCGCAGATGGTGATGATGCTGTCCAGGTTGATCGATTCAAAATAGACCCGGTCAGCCAAGTGGTAGTCCATCGAGGCAGATTCCGCGTTGTTGGACAAAAGGACCGTCTCATATCCCTCTTTCTTCAAGGCCGCCAGGGCATGGTAGAGCATGTAGTCAAATTCACTGGTTACTGACACCTGGAAGGGCGGCATCCCCAGCAAAAGAACCTTTTTCTTCTCCGGATCCTTGGAAAATTCCAGTTCGCTTTCCACCCCGTAGCTCTGGTAGTAGACCTTGACTTTGGGCTGGTAGACCCCGGCGCTGTCATCAATCGCCGAGAATGATGGCCGGACGTCTTTTTCATTCAGCAAAGGAAATATGTCATGGACGTCCATCTTAGTCAATTTGGCCAAAAGGTCGCTGGAGAAGCCCCGGATCTTGGCCTTTAAAAGGAGGTCATGGTCTAATTCACCCGCATGGGCAATGTCCCTGCCAATCTTGACCAGGTAGCGCAGCTTCTGGTAATAGACCGGATGAATATTCAAGACGCTGCTTATGGACTGGTAGTCGATACCCTGGCTAAGGGCAGCCAGCAGCTGGACCATGTGCATTTCGTTAGGGTGGCGAAGGTCTTCCAGGATCACCTCATCGCTCTTGCCCCTTTCCTTGATAAAAGCTGACCACAAGACTTCCAGATCATTGCTAGAAATCAAGGCCTTGAAAAAGGCACTTTCAAAATTCCGCCCGATCCCGACCGCTTCCCCAGTTGACTGGGTGTGCTTGCCCAGCTGGTAGTGGTTGTAGCCGGTCTTGGCAAAGGACCAGTAAGGGATCTTGATGCTGACGGTGTCAGAGACCGGTTCAATGGCCGCACACAGGCCAGTGGCCGGGTCAGTGACTTCATTCAGCCGCAGCCCGATCGCCAGCTTGGCTAAAACATAGCCGATTGAATACAGGCTGGTCTTTTGGTCCAAGACGGCGGTTCTGGTCAAGCGTGGCTTAACGGCCAAGAGCTTGTAGACCATTTCCGTACCCCGGTGGCTGATGGCGAAGTGGACGCTTAAAAAGCCGACCAGCTGCAATTTGTCCGCTATCTTGCCAGCTTCTGCCCGCAGGACTTGAATTTGGTCATTGTTCATGGTCAAAAGCGGCTTAATCAAGACTGAGTCGCCTGAGTCAATCCCGACCGGTTCCAAAGACCCAGTCGCTCCGACAAAACAGAGGTTGCCGTCTTCATCACGGAGCAGGTCCAAGATGACCTCTTCACAATTAGACAAGTCTTCCGTCATCCGGTAGCTGGCCGGGCGGAAGTCCCGGTCCTGGCTCTCCTGGCGCAGGTACTGTGCTAAATCCCGGCTGCTCTTAAAGGAGATGTGGTCATCGCGCTCAAAGTAGTACTTTTTGATCAAAAGAATCGGGAAAGAGAGCTTGTTTTCCAACTGCTCTTGCAGGTGCTCGTCGTATTTTAAACCCAGGCTGTCTAAAAACCAGGTCTGCCCGACTGGCAGATGATTGGCTTCCAAGAAACGGGTCCGCTTTTGCGGGTTGGACATGGAAATGGCCCTCTCATTGATCGTTAACAGCTTGATCCCCATCTGGTGGAGGATTCCGTCAGCCTGCAGCTTCTTGGTCACGTCCAGGGCCATCAAGGAACCAAAAGCCGTCATGATCGCATCAGGTTCTTCCATCCGGAGGATCCGCTTCAAGAAGTCCAAGGTCATCGGTTCCAGGTACACGGTCAAGCCCGGTAAGGGGTCGGTTGAGACGCTGGCTGGATTGGGGTTGACCAGGACCACCTGAATATTCTCTTCTAAGAGGGCCTCGATGGCGCTCTTGGTCAAGAGGTCCGTATTGGCCACATTGCCCACCAGGGCTGAGCCGGCACCAATAATCAAGATTTTGTTTAAATCATTTTCGCGTGGCATTATTTCACCAGTTTCAAAAAGTCGTCAAAAATCACCTGGGCATCTTCCGTCCCCGGGGCTCCTTCCGGGTTGAAGGCCACCGCCAGCAGCTGCAGCTTATCATTGCTGAAGCCGGCTAAAAGCTCATTGTGCAGGTCGAAATACTCTTCATTAAAGGTCATGGCCGTGTCATCCGGCAAAACCAGCTGGCCAATATTCATGGCCGTCTGCCAGATCTGTCCGCTGCTCTGCCCGATCACCGGGAAATTGGTCCCGTTCT
This sequence comes from Lactobacillus sp. HMSC08B12, assembly GCF_001808415.1. Taxonomy (NCBI): domain Bacteria; kingdom Bacillati; phylum Bacillota; class Bacilli; order Lactobacillales; family Lactobacillaceae; genus Lactobacillus; species Lactobacillus sp. HMSC08B12. The sequence goes on from NZ_KV793122.1 coordinate 7,034, forward strand.
GGTACTGGGGTAGGTCAACCAGGCTGAGGTCCAGGTAGGCTGAAATCGCCAAAAAGCCCAGGCCGACCCCCAGGATCGGCAGCTTGCCCAGATATTCATCCAAAATCTGCCGCAAGTATGGCAAAACCTCTTTGGCCTGGCTGGGGCCGTTAGAGATAATAATCCCGTCTGGCCGCAGGGTCTTGATATCGCGGACAGTCGCGTTATATGGCAGAACATTGGCATTGACCTGTCTTAATGATAGTTCCCGCAGCATGGAGTGCTTGAGGCCCAGGTCGATAATGGCAATCGTCTTGCCGACATTAGGAGCAGCATAGGCGTTCTTGGTGGAAACCAAGGAGCTCTTGTTTTTCGGTAAAACCAGGGCTCTGATCTGGTCAAAGGCGTGTTCATCATTGGTATCCATGATCGAGGCCTTTAAAGGACCCAGATTCTGCAGTTTTCTGACCAGGGCCCGGGTATCAACGTTAAAAATTGCCGGCACCTTTTTTTCCTGCAAAAAGTCGCCCAAAGACTGGAAGGTGTCATTGTCGGTAATGTTCAAGGCAATGTCGTTGGCAATAACGCCGCGGACACTGGGCTGGATGCTTTCGTAGTCAACCGCGTTGATCCCGTTGCTGCCGATCATCGGAGTAGTAAAGACGATAATCTTGCCCGCGTTTGACGGATCAGTTAAAACCTCTTGATAGCCGTAATTGCTGGTCTGGATGGCCAATTCGCCCGTGGCGGTGATCATGGCCCCGATGCCGTCACCGGCATAAGAGCTGCCATCTTCAAGAATAAGGTGGCGTTTCATCCTATTTCACCCGCTTCTTTCGCAAGTCTGCAACCGTCTGCTGGAAAATTTCCGGCGGCTGGACGGAGAACTCCAGCCACTCACCTGTTGATGGCTGCTCAAAGCCCAGGGTCTTGGCATGCAGGAACTGGCCATGGCCGGGCAGGGTCTTTCTCGGTCCATACAAGGGGTCGCCTGCTAAAGGGTGGCCGATATAAGCCATATGGACTCGGATCTGGTGGGTCCGGCCGGTTTCCAGCTGGCACTCAACCAAGCTGTAGCCCTGGTATTGCTCCAGGACCTTAAAGTGGGTTACCGCGCTCTTGCCCTTTTCCACCACCGCCATCTGCTTGCGGTCCTTGGGATTGCGGCCGATCGGGGCGTCAATTGTCCCTTCTTCTTCCGCAAAATTGCCATGGACGATGGCCAGGTACTGGCGCTTGTTGGATTTGGCGGCCAGCTGCTTTTCCAGTGATTCCCGGGCAGCCGCGTTTTTCGCCACCATCAAGAGGCCCGAGGTGTCCTTGTCGATCCGGTGAACGATCCCGGGTCTGAAGCCTTCCGGACTGTCGGCCAGATCCCTGGTATGGTAGAGCAAGGCGTTAACCAAAGTGTGGCTGGGGTGGCCGACGGCCGGGTGGACCACCATCCCCTGCGGCTTGTTGACCACGATGATGTCTTCGTCTTCATAGACAATATCCAGTGGAATATTTTCCGCTTCCAGCTTTAATGGCTCTAGCGGCAAAACGGTGACCTGGATCAGGTCACCTTTCTGCACTTTATATGAAACTTTGCTCTTTTTGCCATTGACTAGGACTTCCCCGGCTTGGACCAATTCCTTGATCCGGCTTCTGGACAGGTCAGTCATTTCCCCTGCCAGATACTTGTCCAGCCGCTGGCCGCTTTCTTCCGCGGTCAGTTCATACTCACGGTTCATCCTAGTCCTCCCTTTCAATGAATAACAGATAGCTGAAGATCAGAATCACGCCAACGGTAATGGCAGCATCAGCCAGGTTGAAGATATTGAACTGCACAAAGTCCAGCTGAATCATGTCGATGACATACTTCAAATGCAGGCGGTCAATCAAGTTGCCGATGATCCCGCCCAAAACCAGAACCAGGCCCGACTTGAACATCCAGTGGCTGTACTTCTTATTGAAGTAGTAGTAAAGCACTACGGCAATGGCAACAGAGCTGACTACGTAAAAGAACCACATTTTGCCGGACAAGATATTCCAGGCCGCCCCGTTATTCTGAATATAGGTAAAGGAGAACAGCCCCGGCATCACGTCGTGGACTTCGCCCAAACGGTAATTTGTGACAATATAATACTTCAAAGCTTGATCAGCTGCCGCGATCAAGGCAGCGATCACTAATCCAACTATCTGCATAATCCTCTTTTCTAGAACAAACCGCTGATCTTGCCGGTTTCGTCCACATCAATATCCAAGGCGGCCGGGTGCTTTGGCAGGCCTGGCATGTCCAGAATGTGGCCAGTTGAAACTACCACGAAGCCGGCCCCGTTGCGGAGGCTCAAGCCCTTGACATGCAAAGTAAAGCCGGTAGGAGCTCCCAATTCCTTGACATTGTCAGTAAAGCTGTACTGGGTCTTGGCAATGATGACTGGCAGCTTGTCCTTGCCCATCTTCTTCAATTTTACAAGCTGGTCCTTGGCCTTGTCCGTGTATTCCACGTCAGACGCGTGGTAGATCCGCTTGGCTACCTTTTCAATCTTGGTTTCCAGGTCGTCATCCAGGTCGTAGCTGCGCTTGATTTCGTAGTCGCTCTTGTCGGCCAGTTCAACGATCTTTTCAGCTGCTGCCTTAGCCCCCTTGGAGCCTTCATCATGGGCAGTCACGATTTCGCATGGGAAGCCTTGTTCTTCAATCAATGACTTGAGCAGGTCAAGCTCTGCTTCAGTGTCAGTTGGGAACTTGTTGATAACCACCAAAACTGGAATATTGTATGAACGGACATTGTTCATGTGCCGGTCCAGGTTAGCAAAACCTTCCTTTAATGAGTCCAGGTTTTCTTCCTTCAAATGGTCAGTTGACTTTTCAGCCTGGTACTTCAAGGCCCGGACAGTCGCAACAACAACGGCGGCATCTGGCTTCTTTTCCAGCTTGGTGGAAACGAAGTCCAGGAACTTTTGCCCGCCAAGGTCTGAACCAAAGCCGGCTTCACTTAAAACGTAGTCGCCGAGGTGCAGAGCCAGGTTGGTTGACAGGATTGAGTTGTTGCCGTGGGCAATGTTGGCGAAAGGTCCGCCGTGTACGAAGGCTGGAGTGTGTTCCAAAGTTTGAACCAGGTTTGGCTTCAGGGCCGTTGACAAAAGGGCAGCGATGGCGCCTTGGAAGCCCAGGTCCTTGACAAAGACTGGTTCATCCTCGTAAGTGTAGCCGACCAGAACCTTGCCGATTCTTTCCTTTAAGTCAGCAATGTCCTTGGACAGGCAGAGAATAGCCATGAGTTCGTGACCCACAGTCAACTGGAAGCTGGCCGGGCGTTCAACCCCGTTGAACTTGGATCCTTGGCCAATCGTTACCTTTCGCAAGATCCGGTCGTTAACGTCCAGGCCGCGCTTAATGACGATCTTTTCCGGGTCCAGGCCCAGTTCGTTGCCTTGGTAGATGTAGTTGTCAACCAGGGCTGACAGGTTGTCGATGGCTGAGGTCAAGGCATGCATGTCCCCGGTAAAGTGGAGGTTGATGTCTTCCATTGGAATGACTTGGGCATAGCCGCCGCCGGCAGCCCCGCCCTTCATCCCGAAGACTGGTCCCATGGATGGTTCTCTTAAGGCAATCACCGTCTTCTTGCCTAATTGGTTGTTGATGGCATCCCCGATCCCGATCGTCATCGTGGACTTGCCTTCACCGGCTGGAGTTGGTGAAATTGAAGTCACCAAGATCAGCTTGCCCAGGTGGCCGTTTTCTTCACTACGCTTGATTGCCTGCCAGTTGACCTTGGCCTTGTCGTAGCCGTATGGTTCAAGGTCTTGGCTGGTCAAGCCCAGCTTGGCCGCAACGTCAGTAATAGGCAATTCTTCTGCTGCTTGCGCAATTTCGATATCTGATTTAACCATTTTTGTCACGCTTTCTCTTAAAAACAAGATAATCAGTGCTTTGATGCCTGGAAACCCGCACCCGGTAGACCTCAAAGCCACGCCAACTAGTCACCAATTCTGGTTTTTCCTCTAGGACGAACTCCTTCCGGTAAGGCAAACGCAAGCGCGTCTGACCGTCAAAAGAAATGTAGGACTTTTTCCATGTAAAAACAAGCAGAAGCAGGAAGATGATGCCCGTTATCACAGTCGGCAGGTTGATGAACTGGTTGCCCTCCAGACAGAAGATCACAGTCAGGAAAAGCACCAGCAAGAGCCAGCTGTAATAAATGACGCCAAGGTCTCCTAAAAAGATCAAATGTTTTTTCATGAAAAACTCCTTGTCACTAGATATCTAGATTATAGCAAAAAAGCAGGAAAATACCGAAAAATACGAAAAATGTTTTTAACTATTGTTTTTAATATTCGGTAATCAAGTTATAGTTAGGACTTTAAGCAAAGAAACTTAAAAAATAATCGGCTTTTCACCAGGTCAAATCTAACTTTTGACTTGACTGGGTGCTCTCGTAAAGGGAGCTGATATAACTTTTCATGCTGGGCATGGCTGCCAACAAAGTTCGGTAAGCGCTTGATTCATAAATTGCCGCGATCTCGGCTTCACTCTTATAGCTTTGCCCGGTGAAAAAGTCCCAGTGCATCTTTTTGAGCATTTCCGCGGCTTCCGGCAGGTCCTTTGCTGCTCCCTTGAGCAGGTGCTGGCGCAGAAGCAGGTTATTGCTCCGGTCAAAAACTTCCTTCAGATAAGCATGAAAATCCGCAAAAGGCGGCAGCTTTTTCTCTTCAGCCGTTAAAAAATTGTCAATGTCAAAAGCGTGGCGCCGGTAGCTGAGGGAATTAGCAGTCAGCTCAACTATCCCATAGCCCTGGTCGCTTTCCGCGAAGCAGGATGAAACAACCTCGGGAACCGGAACCCAGCCGGACATGATGTGCTGGGCATGGATATGGCCGGAAAAAGCGCAGCGGACCGGGTACTGACTGAGCAGCTGGACAATTTCACCGGCATTATTCAGCTTAAAGCCGTCATGAACCACTGAATTATGACTGTAGAGGTTATGGTGCATGAAAAAGAGGACGTCTTGTCCCAGTCTTTTGGCCTCAACCAATTCCTGGCTCAGCCACCGCCTTTCCCCATCATCGATGGCCCCGCTGGTCATAGGATGGGTGCAGGAAAACTTACTGCTGTACAGGTTGGAGTCCAGCAAAAGCAGCCGCCAGTGCGGGTTCAAGTTGACTGAATATGATAAAGAGCCTGGCTCCTGGCTTGCGGCTAAGTCATAGCTGGCGGAAAAAATTTCCTTCCAGTCAGCCGGTGAAATTTGCGCAACCCGTCTTTCCTCACTGCCACTAAAACTTCTGGCCCAGCCGTCATAAATGTCATGGTTGCCCGGAATAACCAGCAAGGCAATCCCCGCTTCTTTTAAGGGGGCAAAAATCTCCCCCAGCCTTTCAGCTGACCGCCTGGCTCCATTAAAGGTCAAGTCCCCGGTAATGATCAAGGCTGCCGGCTTGGCCCTGACAACTTTTCTGACAAAAGCCCTGAGAGCCAGGTCCTGGTAGGCAATGTCCTTGCCAGCGCTGGTTTGCCGCATCTTTTTAAACCTGGCGCCAAAGTCATGCAGGTCATCGGCAATTAAGTGGGGATCTGAGATCAGCCAGAAGTCTGGCCGTTCACTATCCGTAATCGTCTTCATCAGCATATCTCTTCTTTACTTGCGCTTGACCCAGAACTGGTAGTAGTCAACCCGGAGGTTACCATTGTAGAGCTTGCGCTTCTTGCTGGCCTTTTGCCCGAAGCACTTTTCAAAATCCGGGTCCGCCGTCAAGTAGTACTGGCTGAAAGAAGTCAGCGGCCGCAAGACTTCCCCCATCTGCCGGTAAAGCTCTTCTGCCCCTTGCTTGTCTTTCAAACGCTTGCCGTATGGCGGGTTGGAAACGATGACCCCGTTTTCCAGATCGGTGGTAAAGTCCTTGACCGCGACCTGCTTAAAGCGGATGTCCTGCAAGACCCCGGCGTTGTGGGCATTCAGCTTGGCTACTTCCAGAATCGACTGGTCGATATCGCTGGCCCAAATTGGCGCTTCAGCTGGCTTAACCTGGCTCTTGGCTTCTTTCAGCAGCTCTTCGTGCAGGCGCGGGTCAAACCAGTCAAAGTCGTCAAAGGCAAACTTCCGCCAAGTGCCCGGGGCAATATTGCGGGCAATCAAGGCTGCTTCAATTGGCAGGGTCCCTGACCCGCACATCGGGTCAATAAATGGATGGGTCCCGTCATATGTCGTCAGCTTGATCAAAGATGCCGCGAAGTTTTCCTTTAAAGGCGCTCCCCCGTGCTCAATCCGGTAGCCCCGCTTGAAAAGACTTTCCCCGGTCGTGTCCAGCGACAGGCGGACAGTGTCCTTGTAAATGTGCACGTCCAGCTGGTAGAGGCTGCCGCTTTCCGGCAGCTTGCCCCGCCGGTGGTATTGGGCCGCCATCTTGTCAACGATGGCTTTTTTCACAATGGACTGCACATCCGGTTCAGAGTGCAGCTTTGAGCGGACACTGCGCCCCTTGACTGGGAAGGTCGCGTCGACTGGCAAAAGCATGGCCCAGTCATAAGCGTAAGTTTCATCATACAAGGTTGAGAAATCTTTAGCCGTAAATTCCTTTAACAGGATCTTGACCCGGTCAGCTGTTCTGAGCCACAAATTGCATCTGACGATGTCTTTCTGGCCGCCTTTAAAAAAGACCCTGCCGTTTTCCGTCGTCGTTTCATAGCCCAAGGACTGCAGTTCCTTGGCCACGACGCTTTCAAAACCCGCCCCCATGGTCGTGTACAATCGGTATTCTTCCATCGCTATCTCCGTTCTTTTCCTTCTGATCCTTATTCTAATTGCTATTCTGATTTTATATTTGCAGGCTTATTCCTAAAAAAAGAAAAAGTTGGGCTTCAAACGAAGTCCAACTCTCTGCCTTGCAAGTTTCTATAAGCCACGTTCTGTTCCACCAACCGCCGGCCGCGGCTGGTTTCAGCAGCCATCTATCTCTACATGATGTAGTCCAACTTTTGGTTCATTTGCCTAAGTTGAGACGCCCCTACCAAATTTCGGGTTACACGCTCGCAGGGTTTACCTCGTTCCACCAAGCCGGTTTCCCGGCTTGCTCCGTCACTGTGGCACTTTCAAGATATTCACGCATGGCTAGGCTTTAGCGCTTTCTCTGCCGTGAGGCCTGGGGCCTCCTCCAGCTTATTGGGCTGAATACGATCACTACGGGCATCGCAGCCCGTGCGTGCGTGGACTTTCCTCAGCCGGCTCAAGGCCGGCCGCGACTGCTCAAAACTTGCAACATTGCTATTATAGCAAACTTTCTTTACTTTTGTAAGTCCTGAATTCCGTAAACTCTTTGTTCCAGATTGTAGACCTTCCGCTCCAAGGTTGAAAGTCTTTGAATTATTGCCATGTTAGTTGAGATTTCGCCGCTAGTGCTGCTGTTATCCAGGCTGAAGTTGGCCCGCTGCCTTTGTGAGCTTGGCACGTAGGTCTTAACGTCTTCTCCCTTGCTTTCAGTAGTTGCTGGTGCCGGGCCGGCTGCCGGAATTTCCTTGACGGCCTGTTCTTCCTGCTTAACCTGCTTCTCAGCGTCGATTACCTGCCCCTGCAGTTCCCCAATCCGGCCGTAAAGGTCTTCAATGATGTCCTGGAAGGTTTCATAGTCGGAAATGATTTGGTCCAGGTAAGAATCAACTTCATCCGGATCATAGCCCTTGACCTTGCTTCTGAACTGCTTCTTCAAAATGTCCTGCGCGGACAACTTAATATCGTTTAAATCTGCCATTAACTCTTGACTCCTTTATACTAAAGTCATTTTATCAAAAAGCGCCCTTATAAAAAAGAAAGAAAGAGTTAAAATTTACCATTCCCTTTGATTTTCTTCATAATCCCTGGCGGCCTGTTCCAGGTCATAATAATCGACCAGGTCCAGCTGGTAGTCATCCCGCTTTTCCAGGTATTTTTCGATCATCTCGTAGTCATACTTGCTCTTGCCCGGGTATTCCGGGTCATAGACCAGAAGGGCCCGGTCGGTGTGCTGGAACATAAACTGCTGGTATTCCCGGAATTGCCGGCCGCCCTGGTAGGGTCCTTTTGAAGTTGCGGACCAGAAGTCAGCTTGATTTTTCAAATTCTGCAGCTTAAGCTGGTTGTTTTCGCTCCAGCGGCTGCCAAAGTCAAGATAAGGCAGCATCACTGCCAGGCGCAGGTTATAGTCCTGCCTTAGTTCCAGGGCCACTTCCGCGCTCCACTGCTCAACGCCCAGGTTAGCGCCAGTGATGACCCAGTCCAATTGCCCTTCTTCCAGCAGGTTGGTCAGGCGCTGCTTGATGGCATACTTGATCACCGTGATTTTTGGATCCTTGTCGCCAAAAGTTCCCAGTTCATAGCCCCGGTAGCCGCTGATCCAAATTCGCTGCATGCAAATTCCTCCCTTAATCTTTTTGCTTTGCCAGTTTCTTAAAAACATTGTAACATTAACCGCAAAAGCAGGAATGATCTAGCTTCAGAGTCAGTTTGCAAATAATCTGATTAGGTTTCTCAAGTTTTTATTGTTATAATGACTTCCAGGAGTGAACTTTATGGTCAAATACCCAACTGGATCTGTCATGCCCCTCAGGGCAGCTCAGCGGCAAGGAGAAAAGGCCCTGCTTAAAAAGGCCAGCTTTTCTGACCGCGGGATGACCCTGGAGCAGCAGATCAATGAATCAAACCAGTACTACCTTGACGCGGGCATCGCGGTCGTTCACAAGAAGCCGACCCCGATTCAGATCGTCAAGGTCGACTACCCAAAAAGATCGCGGGCTGTCATCCGCGAGGCCTACTTTCGTCAGGCCTCAACGACTGACTACAACGGCGTCTATCAAGGCTACTACCTTGATTTTGAAGCCAAGGAGACGCGCAACAAAACTTCTTTTCCTTTAAAGAACTTTCATGAGCACCAGATCCTGCACCTTGAGCAGTGTTTGGATCAGGAGGGGATTTGCTTTGCCCTTATCGGCTTCATGACCCTGGAGCGCTACTTTGTCACCCCGGCATCTTTTTTGATTCAAGCTTGGCAAAACTGGAAGGCTGCCGGCAAGAGTTCCATGACTCTTGCTGAAATCGAAGCTAACTCCTTTGAAATTAAAAGCGGATTCTGGCCAGCCCTGCCCTATTTAGAGGCGGTCGACCGGATCATTGCGGATAGGAAACAAGAACATGGCAACAAATAGTCCAGAGCAAAAGAACACGCGGATGGCCCGCCTGCACGCCAATGACGGCGCCAAGAAGGCCCGGCCCGTTCTGCGGGTAATTAAATGGCTTTTTCTGCTCTTTTTCTTGCTGATCATCTCCGGCGTCGGCGTCTTCGCCTACTACGCCAAAGACGCCCCGAGCATCAGCACCTCCAAGCTGCAAAGCGGCGGCACATCAAGTTTTTACACTACCGACGGCAAATTTTTAATGTCACTGGGTTCACAGACCCGGGTCTATGCTAAAGACTCGGCCATCCCCCAGACTTTGAAAGACGCGGTCGTCTCTATCGAAGACAAGCGCTTCTACTCTGAAAGCCTGGGGATCGACCCCCTCCGGATCGTGTCGTCTTTCTTGACCAACGTCAAGAGCTCCAGCACCGTGGCCGGCGGGTCAACCATCACCCAGCAGCTGGTCAAATTGACCTGCTTCTCAACCGCCAGCTCCCAGCGGACCCTGTCCAGAAAGGCCCAGGAAGCCTGGCTGGCCATGAAGGTGGAAAGAGAATACAGCAAGGACCAGATCCTGGAATTTTACATCAACAAGGTTTACATGAACTATGGGACCTACGGGATGGGGACTGCAGCCAACTACTACTATGGCAAGTCCCTCAAGCAGCTGGACCTGGCCCAGCTGGCCCTTTTGGCCGGGATGCCTAACGCCCCGGTGGCCTACAACCCTTACCTTTACCCAAAGAAGGCTAAGTACCGGCGGGATCTGGTTCTTAAGGCCATGTATGACAACAAGAAGATTACTAAGAAGCAGTACCTGGTAGCCAAGGCTGAAGACGTACAGAAGGGCCTTAAGAAGCACACGACCAGCACTGAATCCAAGCTGCGCAAGGTCGACGACGCCTACATCAAGGAAGCAATTGCTGAAGTGCAGGCTAACGGCTACGACCCATACAATGACAACCTGAAGATCACCATCAACATCAACCAGGCTGCCCAAAACAAACTTTACTCCCTGGCTAACAGCGGCAGCGTTGCTTTTACCAGCAAGAAGATGCAGATTGGGGCCACGGTCATCAACCCGAAGAACGGACATGTTATCGCCATCCTCGGGGGCCGGAAGTTGCCGTCAGTCCAGCTGGGTCTTGACCGGGCAGTCCAGACAGGCCGGTCAACCGGGTCAACGATCAAGCCGGTCTTAGACTACGCTCCGGCAATTCAATACCTCAACTGGGGAACCAGCCACATCCTGCAGGATACCAAGTACACCTACCCGGGCACTAATATCCAGCTTTATGACTGGGACAACACTTACCAGGGGTCAATGAGCATGCGCTATGCCCTGGTTCAGTCCAGAAACGTGCCGGCCGTCAGAACCTTGAATGAAGTCGGGATTTCCCGGGCCTCACTTTTTGCCAGAAAATTAGGTGTTAACGTCAGTGCCAATGCTGGTCTTTCAACAGCTATCGGGGCTGACGCCTCCAGCTTGCAGATGGCGGCTGCTTATGGGGCATTCGCGACGATGGGCGTTTACAGAAAGCCGCAATTCGTCTCCAAGATCGAAACGGCTGACGGGCAGGTCCGCAAGTATAACTCTGCTGGCAAGCGGGTCATTAAGAAGGCAACTGCCTACATGATCACCGACATGCTCAAGGGCGTCTTCACCAGCGGGACCGGGACCACGGCCAAGGTCAGCGGGATCTACGAGGCCGGTAAGACCGGTACGGTTAAGTACTCTGACTCCGACCTGGTTAAATACCCAAGCTACAGCTCAACGCCAAAGGATTCCTGGTTCGTTGGCTACACCAAGCAGTATTCAATCGGAATCTGGACAGGCTATGACAATTTGAAGGACGGGACGATCTCTGGAGTCGGCCAGTACTCAGCCCAGCTGATCTACAAGTACATGATGTCCTACTTGATGGCTGACGAAGACAGCACAGACTGGGAAATGCCAGCAACGGTCGTCAAGAAGCGGATTGTCAAGAATACTGAAGACAAAGTAGCCTCCCCTGGCCAGCCCTACACTTGGGAACTCTTTGTCAAGGGGCATGCGCCGACTGACGCTGACTATGTCTCCTCAAGCAGCGATACTTCTACTGCTTCCAGTTCAGCCGTGACTTCCAGCGTCAAATCAAGCTCAAGTTCCAGCTCCTCGAAGAGCAGCTCGAGTTCCAGTTCAAGCGAGAAGTCCTCATCTTCATCCAGCTCTTCAAGTTCAAGCGCGGCTTCATCAAGCTCGGCAGCTTCTTCCAGCCAGAGCAGCGAGGCGCCGAAGACTGAAGAAAATAAGCGAGACAAAAATAATGATGACAAGCAGGATAACTAAGCTGCTGAATTAATAATTTATCGAAAAAGCCAGAGCAACTGATTTCTTCAAGGCCCTGGCTTTTTTATCTGCTAAAATATATAGCAACAGGATAAAAAACAAGAATATCTGTCAACAAGACTTACAGAAATAGAAAAGAGGAAATCATGGACGCAATTAAAATTGAGGACTTTTTGCACTATGCCAACCTGGGCAAGCTCAAGGCCAAGGGTCAGAACCTTGTCTGGGTCAAGGGCCTGCCAGATGCCAGCAAAAAAGACAAATACCTCTACACATTAGAGACCTTGCAAGACGGGCAAGTCAGTCCCCTTAGCTCCTTTGGCCAGGAAAGAGACTTCGTCTTTCTCGATGAAAACACGGTTTGCTTTGCCGGCAACCGGACCAAGGAAAAGGACAAGACCTTTATCTACCAGCTTTCTTTAAAGGGCGGTGAAGCAAGGGAAATCGCTGCTTTAGAAGGAGAAGATTTCGCGCTTGAAAATGTCTTAGCAGACGGCCGCCTGCTCCTCAGCCGGCGGGTTGACTTGCGCGAAGCTGAGAAAAAGCAGGATCCGGATGAAAAAGACTATGTGGTCTTAGATGAGTTCCCGGCCTACTTCAATGGCGACGGCATTATTTCCAAGTTCCGCGACCGCCTCTTTCTTTTTGACCCCGACAAAAAGGAGTTGACCGAACTCTTAAAAGATGACCCATACTTCAACTTTGACTTCCACTATGTCGATGGCACTGACCTCTACTTCACCGGGGATTCTTACACTCAATCCAAGGCACGCAAGTCCGCCCTCTACAAGCTGGACTTAAACAGCCTGGAATATTCTCAGCTTTTGCCAAAAGAAGAGTGGTCAATTTTTGACATCTGCGTCTTAAAGGGCCAGCTCTACCTGGTGGCCACTGATGAAAAGCGCTATGGCTCGGAAGAAAATCCTCAGTTTTACAAGTATGACCCGGAATTCAAAACCCTTTCTTTGGCCGCGGCTTGGGAAGACTGCTGGGGCAACTGCGTAGACACCGACCTTTGCCTGTTGGACGTGCGGACCAGCCGGGTCTTTGAGGACTGCCTCTACTTCACCACGACTAAGGTCGACCACACGGTATTGGAATGCTTTGACGGCGAAAAAGTTACTCCTGTCTTTGAATTTCCTTCCATCGAATTCTTTGACTTTACCAGTGACGGCACTTGCTGGTTTACTGGTCCAAATGCCAACGAGACCCAGCAACTTTACAGCTACAAGGACGGCCAGCTGACCAAGCACTCTAGCTATAACGAAGATGCCTTAAAGGGCCGCTATGTTGCTTCCGCCGTTCAAGTTGACTATCAAGACTATGCCGGCAATACCCAGCATGGCTGGGTTCTTTACCCGAAAGACTTTGCTGAAAAGCAAAAATATCCGGCCATCCTCGATGTCCACGGCGGGCCAAAGACAGTTTACGGGACCCCCTTTTTCCACGAGATGCAGGTCTGGGCAAGCCAGGGCTACTTTGTCTTCTTTGCCAACATCTACGGCTCTGACGGCCAGGGCAACGACTACGCCAACATGCGGGGGCACTGGGGCCGGGAAGACTACGAGGACTTGCTGAAGTTCACGGACGCTGTTTTGGCAAAAATCCCGCAAATTGACGCCGGCCGTCTGGGCATCACTGGCGGTTCATATGGCGGCTACATGACCAACTGGGTGATCGGCCATACTGACCGCTTCAAGGCTGCCGCCAGCCAGCGGTCCATGTCCAACTGGCTGAGCGATGCCTTTATGTCAGACGTGGGTCCTTGGGATGACCTTTACTCCATTGACGCAAATAACTTGGATGAGAAGCTGGACTATGCCTGGCAGCAGTCTCCTTTGAAATATGCCAAAAACGTGACCACGCCGACCTTGTTCATCCACTCTTTGGAAGACTACAGATGTCCTTTGCCGGAAGGAATGCAGATGTTTCGGGCCCTGCTCTACTACGGGGTGGAAAGCAGAATGTGCCTCTTTAAAGGCGAAAACCACGAGCTCTCCAGAAGCGGGCAGCCAAAACACCGGATCCGCCGCTTAAAAGAAATTACTGCCTGGTTTGACCAGCATTTGCGGTAAAATATAAGAGGCAAGAAAACAAAAGATTATGCAACAAAGGAGTTTTTTATGACTAAAATTGCCATGTATAATGTCAGCCCGATCGAAGTGCCTTACATTGAAGACTGGGCTAAGAAAAACGATGTCGAAATTAAGACGACCGACCAGGCCTTGACCAGCGCGACTGTAGATTTAGCTGAAGGGTGCAGCAGCGTTTCCCTTAAGCCACTTGGCCCGGTTGACGAAGAAGTTGTTTACCAAAAATTGAGCGAATACGGGGTCAAGTGCATCGGCCTCAGAATCGTTGGCTTCAACACCATCAACTTCGACTGGACCAAGAAGTACAACTTGCTGGTCACCAACGTTCCGGTCTACTCCCCGCGGGCGATCGCTGAAATGACGGTTACCCAGGCCATGTACCTCCTGCGCAAGATCGGGGAATTCCGCTACCGGATGGACCATGACCATGACTTTACCTGGCCAAGTAACTTGATCAGCAATGAAATCTACAACTTGACTGTCGGCTTGATCGGGGTCGGTCACATCGGCAGCGCCGTGGCAGAAATCTTCTCAGCCATGGGGGCCAAGGTCATCGCCTATGACGTGGCTTACAACCCGGAATTTGAACCATTTTTGACCTACACCGACTTTGACACGGTCTTGAAAGAAGCTGACATCGTCTCCCTCCACACTCCCCTCTTCCCATCAACGGAAAACATGATCGGGGAAAAGCAGCTGAAGAAAATGAAGAAGTCTGCCTACTTGATCAACTGTGCCCGGGGCGAATTAGTCGACACTGGAGCCTTGATCAAGGCCTTGCAGGATGGCGAAATCGCCGGTGCCGGCCTGGACACTTTGGCTGGGGAATCCAGCTACTTTGGCCACACTGGCCTGACGGACAGCGAAATCCCAGAAGACTACAAGACCCTGGCCAAGATGCCAAACGTTGTCATTACTCCGCACTCAGCCTTCTACACGGAAACTTCCATCCGCAACATGGTGCAGATCTGCTTGACTGACCAATTGACCATCGCCAAGGGCGGCCGGCCAAGAAGCATCGTTAACCTGTAATTTTTACTGAATTGATTAACGCGAAAACACCGGCAGTTTAATTTCTGCCGGTGTTTTTTGGTATATTGCAATTTTCTATTGAAAGCGCTAACTTTTTTTGCTGGAATAATCTTTTTTTCTACCATACAATGGAATTAGCATGTGAAAAGGAGAAAAAATTATGGAAATTAAGAAATGGTCTTATCCGGATTTTCCGGAATACCAAACCGACTTGCCAGACGTAAAATGTATCGACAGTACCGGTGATGAAGTCAGAGTCCTCTACCACCCAAACGTTGAATACGCAGATTATGGCGGACAGAAACTGACCTTGCAGGTCTTGGAGCCATCTACACGGAACCATCCGGATGACTTGACTTACCCGATCTTTGTTTACGTCCAAGGCTCAGCATGGATGAAGCAAAATGTTTACCGCGACCTGCCCCAGATGGCAAAAATCGCCGCTCTTGGCTATGTTGTTGCGGTTGTTGAATACCGGGGCAGCGACGTGGCTTCCTTCCCGAAGCCGATTCTTGATGCCCAAAACGCCGTACGCTTCATGAAGCTGCACGGGCCCGAATACCAGGGCGACCCAAAGCGGGTTATTTTAGCGGGCAATTCTTCTGGCGGTCATACTGCCGTTTACGCCAGCTTTTTCCCGGAAGGTGAAGACAATCTCTACCCAGATGTTAACGCCAAAGTAAGTGGCGTGGTCGACTTTTACGGCTCCGTCTCCGTCATGCGTGAAGACAGCAACCCAACAACTATCAACCACTTGCAGGCTGACAGTCCGGAAGGGATCGAAATGGGCCATGTTGACTTAAGAGAGAATTCTGACCTGCGCCGGAAACTGTCAGTTGAGTGCAATATCAGCAAGGATACCGACATTCCGCCAGTATTGATCATTCACGGCACGAAAGACCGGACGGTCAACACAATCGGCAGCACTGACCTTTATCTGAAATTAAAGGAGTGCGGCAAAGAAGCCTCCTACATCTTGATCAAGGGTGCTGACCACGGCGGCGGAGAATTCACCTCCCCAGCTGTTTTAAAGGAACTGGATGCTTTCATTAAACATGTTTTAGCCTAGTATATAAAAAAGGCCGCCTTCTCCGGCGGTCTTTTTACATTCCCAAAACTTCTTTTTCAATCGTGTCCAGGACGCCATTCTCCGCAGCCGGCAGTTTTGTTACGAACTTGGCTGCTTCCTTGACCTCTTCGCGGGCATTTTTCATCGCGTAGGAATGGCCCGCGAATTTCAGCATTTCAATGTCGTTAAGGCCATCACCAAAAGCCATGATTTCCTCAGGCGAAAGATCATAGCGGCTTGCCAGCCATTTAAGCGAATTACCTTTTGACACTTCGGGCTGCAGAATGTCGATGCTGGCTACTCCCGAGTTAAAAATCTGCAGTTTTTCCGCGCAGACTGCCTTAAGCTTCTCCTCAGTTTCGTCCATGCGGCCAGTGCCTGGCACTATCACGATTTCTGTGAATTTGTCATCAGGCAAAGGCAGGAAGCTAGATACATTCTGATTATGCGAGAAATAAAAATTCATTCTTTCGCGAAAAGCCGGATCAGCCTGTTCCAAGAAATAACAATAGTTGATCCCGCAGAGCATGGTCCGTTGTGCCAGGCCGTTTTCCGCAATTATTTGCATTATTTTTTGAACCATGGACCGGTCAATCTCGTCTGCTTTAATCAGCTGGCCCTTTTCAAAAATCACCGAACCATTCAAGCCGCCAATCGTCATTTCATCCTTCATCGGGAAGAAGTCCGCTACTTGCTGGTACTGGTCTCCCGAAATAGGCAAGACGCGGATGCCTTTTGCGCGCAGCAGGTCAAAATCGCGTGCCCAGCGCTCACGTTCATAAAATCCCTTCCGCGGCATGAAGCTTTCATCCATATCGAAGGCAATCAATTTTATCATGGCTATCTCCTGCAAAATTTTTGCTTTTCTCAGCTTAATCTAAATAACTGTAGGGATCCGGGTTCTTGGCCCGGGCAGGCATCTTGTAGCGGCCAAAGAAGATCATGGCATGGTGGGTATGGATCCACTCATCCTTTGGCAGCAGCTCCTCCAGCCGCTTTTCTACCTGCAAAGGCGTTGCCTTCTCCGGCACGATCTTGAACTTCTTGGCGATCCGGGACACGTGGGTGTCGACCGCGATTGCCGGAACCCCCCAGCCTTCAGCCAAAACGACATTGGCCGTCTTGTTGCCAACCCCGGCTAATTTGACCAGGTCTTCCTTCTTGCCCGGCACCTGGCCGCCATATTCAGCGACCAGGGTCTGGGCCATTTCCTTGAGGTGCTTGGCTTTAGAATGATAGAGGCCCAGGTGGGAAATATCTGCCTCGATCTCCTCCTGGCTGGCCGCCACCATGGCTTCCGGGGTCGGAAAATCCGCGAAGAGCTGGGGGGTCACCTTGTTGACCATCTTGTCTGTCGTCTGCGCGCTGAGCAGGACCGCGCACAAAAGCTGGAAGCGGTTGTCCCAGTTCAGCTCCCCTTTTGCTTCCGGAAACATGGCGTCAATCCGCTTCAAAACATTTCTTGCTTCTTCATCACTCAAGAGCTTTTCGTCTTTTTCCATTAAAATCCTCCCAAAAATTTACTAACGGTTTCTCTCCAGATACTGCTGGACCTCGCTGGCGGTCTTCAAATTCATTCTTTGCCAGTTCAGCAGGATCCGGTCAACATACTTGAAGCTCATCGCCCGGGACAAGACTGCTTCCCGCAGGGCCAACTTGATAATCTCCGGGGCGTAGTGGTCCAAATTCAGCCAGTCTTGGATTTCCTCCCGCTCAATCGGGGTCAGGTAGCGGCCAAATTCAATCTCAAACTCCCGGGCCAGGTCACTCATTGGATCGTTATTCAAGCTGTCTTTAGCTTCTTCTAGCACTTCCCCGTTCATGTCCTTGAGCTGGACATGCTGGTCTAAATACTGGTCCAGCTTGTCATAGAGCTCATCCAGACTGTAGCAGCTGCTGATCTTCCCGCTGGCGTCCTTGGCCTGCCTAAGAGACAGGCAGCCCTTGTCCAGCAGGCTCTGGATCAAGAGGGTGACGTCACTGACGCTGAAGTTGGTATTGGCCGCGATTTTTTCATTGCTGGGGAAGTAATTTCCCCTTTGAAAGAAAGCTTCCAGCTGCAAGACCAGGGCCAGTTCCGCTTCAGTCAAGCCCAGGCGGGCATAGTAGGCAATCAGGCCATTGCTGATGCTGGTCACCCCCAGCTGCCGGTAAAAATTGTAACTTGCCATTTTCTCACGTTCTTTCACAAAAAATAAAAGAGTGAGCTAACTCACTCTTTTATTTTAGCTTTTATTCTTGTTAAAAAACAACTAATGCGCTTATGGCTGCATTCTGTTGATCATTCTTGGGAATGGGACAGCTTCA
>NZ_KV793122.1:24991-32319 GCF_001808415.1 Lactobacillus sp. HMSC08B12
CCCCGAAATTAGGACACTAATTTCGGGGGTCATATCAAACATAAGAAACAAACGACTCTTTGTTAACAGCAATGAGTCGTTTGTTGTTTACTAAAAATATTTTGGTAAAACATCTTGATTTGTTTAGTAAACAAGTCTATACTGTAAGCGTAAACAAGTTAGCACACCTAAAGGAGAAAATCATGAAGAAAAAGCCTGTCTCACGCTTGTCGTACGCGGCCGGTGCCTTTGGCAACGACGTCTTCTACGCGACTCTGTCAACCTACTTTATCGTCTTCGTCACCACCCACCTCTTTAATGCCAGTGACCACAAGATGATCTTTATCATCACCAACTTGATCGCCGCCATCCGGATCGGGGAAGTCCTGATCGACCCCTTGATCGGTAACGCCATCGACCGGACCGAAAGCCGGTGGGGGAAGTTCAAGCCCTGGGTTGTGGGCGGGGGGATCATCAGCTCATTAGCCCTCTTAGCCCTCTTTACCGACTTTGGCGGCCTTAATCAAAGCAACCCCGTTGTTTACTTAGTAATCTTCGGTATTGTTTACTTGATTATGGATATCTTCTACTCATTTAAAGACACTGGCTTCTGGTCCATGATCCCGGCCTTGTCCCTGGACTCCCGGGAAAGAGAGAAGACCTCCACCTTCGCCAGAGTCGGCTCCACCATCGGGGCCAACCTGGTCGGGGTAGTCATCACCCCAATCGTCCTCTTCTTCTCGGCCAGCAAGGCCAACCCCAACGGGGATAAGCAGGGCTGGTTCTTCTTTGCCTTGATCGTGGCCATTGTCGGCATCTTGACCTCAATTGCCGTTGGTCTTGGTACTCACGAAGTAAAATCCGCCCTGCGGGAAAGCAAGGAAAAGACCACTTTGAAGCAGGTCTTTAAGGTCCTGGGGCAAAACGACCAGCTCCTCTGGCTGGCCTTTGCCTACTGGTTCTACGGCCTGGGTGTCAACACCCTGAACGCTCTGCAACTTTACTACTTTTCATACATCTTAGGCGATGCCCACGGCTACAGCCTGCTTTACACCATCAACACCTTTGTCGGTTTAATCTCTGTATCCTTCTTCCCGTCACTGACCAAGAAGTTCAACAGAAAGCGCCTCTTCTACGCCTGCATCGCGGTGATGCTGTTAGGGATCGGGGTCTTCTCCGTGGCCAGCGGTTCTCTGGCCCTGTCCCTTGTTGGGGCGGAATTCTTCTTTATTCCGCAGCCTCTGACCTTCCTGGTCGTTTTGATGATCATCTCTGACGCTGTTGAATACGGCCAGCTGAAAACTGGCCACAGAGACGAAGCTTTGACCCTGTCTGTCCGGCCATTGGTCGACAAGCTGGGCGGGGCCTTGTCCAACTGGTTTGTTTCCTTGATTGCCGTAACTGCCGGCATGACCACTGGGGCGACTGCCTCAACAATTACCGCTCATGGCCAGATGGTCTTCAAGTTAGCTATGTTTGCCTTCCCGGCAGTCATGCTCTTGATCGCTGTTTCTATTTTCGCCAAAAAGGTCCTCTTGACTGAAGAAAAGCACGCCGAAATCGTCGACCAGCTGGAAGCTCAATTCGGCCAAAGCCATGCCCAAAAGCCGGCGCAAGCTGAAAGCTTCACTTTGGCCAGCCCAGTCTCCGGGCAATTAATGAGCCTGGACATGGTTGACGACCCGGTCTTTGCCGACAAAAAGTTAGGCGACGGCTTTGCCCTGGTGCCAGCAGACGGTAAGGTCTACGCGCCATTTGCCGGTACTGTCCGCCAGCTGGCCAAGACCCGGCACTCGATCGTCCTGGAAAATGAACATGGGGTCTTGGTCTTGATTCACATTGGCCTGGGCACGGTCAAATTAAACGGGACTGGCTTTGTCAGCTATGTTGAAGAGGGCAGCCAGGTAGAAGCCGGCCAGGAGATCCTGGAATTCTGGGACCCGGTGATCAAGCAGGCCAAGCTGGACGACACGGTAGTCGTGACCGTCATCAACAGCGAAACTTTCGCAAATAGCCAGCTGCTCTTGCCGATCGGCCACAGCGTCCAAGCCCTGGATGATGTATTCAAGTTAGAAGGGAAGAATTAGAAAATGAGCAATAAGCTAGTAAAAGAAAAAAGAGTTGATCAGGCAGACTTGGCCTGGCTGACTGACCCGGAAGTTTACGAAGTCAATACAATTCCCCCGCACTCAGATCATGAGTCCTTCCAAAGCCTGGAAGAGCTGGAGGAGGGTAAGTCCAGCCTGGTTCAGTCCCTGGACGGGGACTGGCTGATCGACTACGCTGAAAACGGCCAGGGACCAGTCAACTTCTATGCAGAAGACTTTGACGACAGCAATTTTAAGTCAGTCAAAGTTCCAGGCAACCTGGAACTGCAAGGCTTTGGCCAGCCGCAGTACGTCAACATCCAATATCCATGGGATGGCAGCGAGGAGATCTTTCCGCCGCAGGTTCCAAGCAAAAATCCGCTTGCTTCTTATGTCAGATACTTTGACCTGGATGAAGCTTTCTGGGACAAGGAAGTCAGCTTGAAGTTTGCCGGGGCGGCAACAGCCATCTATGTCTGGCTGAACGGCCACTTCGTCGGCTACGGGGAAGACTCCTTTACCCCAAGCGAGTTTATGGTTACCAAGTTCCTCAAGAAAGAAAATAACCGCCTGGCAGTGGCACTCTACAAGTATTCTTCCGCCTCCTGGCTGGAAGACCAGGACTTCTGGCGCTTGTCTGGTTTGTTCAGATCAGTGACTCTTCAGGCCAAGCCGCTTCTGCACTTGGAGGACCTTAAGCTTACGGCCAGCTTGACCGATAACTACCAAAAAGGAAAGCTGGAAGTCGAAGCCAATATTGCCTACCGCTTGCCAAATGCCAGCTTTAAGCTGGAAGTGCGGGATAGTGAAGGTGACTTGGTTGCTGAAAAGCTGGGCCCAATCAGAAGCGAGCAGCTGGAATTCACTCTGGCTGATTTGCCAGTAGCTGCCTGGAGCGCGGAAAAGCCTAACCTTTACCAGGTCCGCCTGTATTTATACCAGGCAGGCAGCCTCTTAGAGGTTAGCCGGCAGGAAGTGGGTTTCCGCAACTTTGAACTAAAAGACGGGATTATGTACCTTAACGGCCAGCGGATCGTCTTCAAGGGGGTCAACCGGCACGAATTTGACAGTAAGTTGGGCCGGGCTATCACGGAAGAGGATATGATCTGGGACATCAAGACCATGAAGCGAAGCAACATCAATGCTGTCCGCTGCTCTCACTACCCGAACCAGTCCCTCTTTTACCGGCTCTGTGACAAGTACGGCCTTTACGTCATTGATGAAGCTAACCTGGAAAGCCATGGTACCTGGGAAAAGGTCGGCCACGAAGATCCTAGCTTTAATGTTCCAGGCGATGACCAGCATTGGCTGGGAGCCAGCTTATCCCGGGTGAAGAACATGATGGCTCGGGACAAGAACCATGCTTCAATCTTGATCTGGTCTTTAGGCAATGAGTCTTACGCCGGCACTGTCTTTGCCCAAATGGCTGATTACGTCCGGAAGGCTGATCCGACCCGGGTTCAGCACTATGAAGGGGTGACCCACAACCGGAAGTTTGACGACGCCACCCAGATTGAAAGCCGGATGTATGCTCCGGCCAAGGTAATTGAAGAATACTTGACCAATAAACCAGCCAAGCCATTTATCTCAGTTGAATACGCTCACGCCATGGGCAACTCCGTCGGTGACCTGGCCGCCTACACGGCCCTGGAAAAATACCCCCACTACCAGGGCGGCTTCATCTGGGACTGGATTGACCAAGGACTGGAAAAAGACGGGCACCTGCTTTATGGGGGCGACTTCGATGACCGGCCAACCGACTATGAATTCTGCGGGGACGGCCTGGTCTTTGCTGACCGGACTGAATCGCCGAAACTGGCTAATGTCAAGGCCCTTTACGCCAACCTTAAGTTAGAAGTAAAAGATGGGCAGCTCTTCCTCAAAAACGACAATTTATTTACCAACAGCTCATCTTACTACTTCTTGACTAGTCTTTTGGTCGATGGCAAGTTGACCTGCCAGAGCCGGCCTCTGACCTTTGGTCTGGAGCCTGGCAAATCCGGGACCTTTGCCCTGCCTTGGCCGGAAGTCGCTGATGAAAAAGGGGAGGTTGTCTACCAGGTAACGGCCCACTTAAAAGAAGACTTGCCTTGGGCGGATGAGGGCTTCACTGTGGCTGAAGCAGAAGAAGTAGCTCAAAAGCTGCCGGAATTTAAGCCGGAAGGGCGGCCAGATTTAGTTGATTCCGACTTCAACCTAGGCCTGAAAGGAAATAACTTCCAAATTCTCTTCTCCAAGGCCAAGGGCTGGCCGGTTTCCCTCAAGTATGCCGGTAGGGAATACTTGAAGCGGCTGCCGGAATTTACCTTCTGGCGGGCCCTGACGGACAACGACCGGGGAGCTGGTTACGGCTATGACCTGGCCCGGTGGGAAAATGCCGGCAAGTATGCCCGCTTGAAAGACATCAGCTACGAGATCAAGGAAGACTCCGTTTTGGTCAAGACTGCCTTTACGTTGCCTGTCGCCTTAAAGGGTGATTTAACCGTGACCTATGAAGTCGATGGACGGGGCAAGATTGCTGTAACAGCTGACTTCCCAGGCGCGGAAGAAGCCGGTCTCTTGCCAGCCTTCGGCTTGAACCTGGCCCTGCCAAAAGAACTGACCGATTACCGCTACTATGGTCTGGGACCTAATGAGAGCTACCCAGACCGCTTGGAAGGTAATTACCTGGGCCTCTACCAGGGAGCGGTAAAAAAGAACTTTAGCCCATACCTGCGTCCGCAGGAAACGGGCAACCGGAGCAAGGTTCGCTGGTACCAGCTCTTTGATGAAAAGGGCGGCTTGGAATTTACGGCCAATGGGGCAGACTTGAACTTGTCTGCTTTGCCATATTCTGCCGCCCAAATTGAAGCAGCGGACCACGCTTTTGAACTGACTAACAATTACACTTGGGTTAGAGCCTTAAGCGCCCAGATGGGGGTCGGCGGGGATGACTCCTGGGGGCAGAAGGTCCACCCGGAATTCTGCCTGGATGCCCAAAAAGCCCGCCAGCTCAGCCTGGTGATTCAGCCCCTTTTACTAAAATAAATGCTACAATTGACTTAACAGGATAAAATTTTAGTAAAAGCAAAGCGAGTGAGGAAGATGGCAACGATCAGAGAAGTGGCCAAGGCAGCCGGCGTGTCGCCAGCGACGGTTTCCCGGGTCTTGAACTATGACCAGACCCTGTCAGTCAATGAGGCAACCCGGCAGAAGATATTTGAAACTGCTGAAGCCATGCACTACCATAAGAGCCGGAAGACCAGAAAGAGCAAGCAAAAGCGCCTGGCGATCTGCCTGTGGTGTGACCAAGACCAGGAGATCAAGGACCTCTATTACTATTCAATCAGAACCAGCGCGCAAGCAGAGGCCAAGAAGCAGGGACTTGAAAGCCAGGTCATTTATCCGGCTGATCCTTTGCCCGATCCAGCTGCTTTAAGCGGGATTATCATGATTGGCTACCAGCAGTATTCGCCAGGCCGCTTGAATGAAGTCAAAAAGTCTGGCCTGCCCCTGGTCTTTGTCGATACTGACACCTTAAAATTGGGTTACTGCTCAGTTGTGGCTGACTTTGGCCAGGCCATGCAGGAGGCGCTAGAGGTCTTCTGGGGGCAGGGCAAGGAGCGGATCGCCCTTTTGGATGGTGATTTGGACAGTAATTTTGATAAAAACAACCTGGTCGACTTCCGCTTCCGCGATTATAAGAAGAGCCTCGCGGCCCGCAGCCAGTACGACCCGGACTTAGTCTATGTTGGAAACTTCACCCCTCAGTCTGGCTATGAAGCCATTAAAGATGCACTTAAGTCCGGATTCTTCCCGGAAGCCTTGATCGCGGCCAATGATGCCATGGCCATCGGTGCCCTGAAGGCCTTTAAAGAAGCCGGGATCAAAGTCCCAGAAGAGGTCAGTCTGATTTCCTTTAACGACACGACCGCGGCAGAATTTGCCAACCCGGCTTTGACCAGCGTACATGTTGAAACCCAGCAGATGGGCCGGGCCAGCGTCAAGGTCATGAAAGACCTGCTGGATGATGATGAAGCCGGCACTTACAAGGTCACTTTCCCAACAAAACTCGTTTACCGGGAATCTTGCTCAAAAGCATAAGGGCATAGAGCATAATAACAGCAAAGAAATAGCTTGGAGATTGATTTTCTCCAAGCTGTTTTTCGTATATATTATGGCTGCATTCTATTGATCATTCTTGGGAATGGGACAGCTTCACGAACGTGGTCCAGCTTGCAGATCCAGGCAATAACCCGTTCAAAGCCCATCCCGAAGCCGGAGTGTGGCACGCTGCCGTACTTTCTCAGGTCCAGGTACCAGGAGTAGTCGTCCAGGTTGAGGCCCGCTTCTTCGATTTGCGCCTTCAAGGTGTCGTAGTCAGCTTCACGTTCTGATCCGCCCATGATTTCCCCGTAGCCTTCTGGCGCTTCCACGTCGGCGCAGAGGTAAGTCAATGGGTTTTCCGGGTTCTTCTTCATGTAGAATGGCTTGATTGCTACTGGGTAGTTAACGATGAAGAATGGCCGGTCAAATTGTTCTGACAGGAAGGCTTCATCTGGCGCGCCAAAGTCGTCGCCCCACTTGAAGTCCTTGCCAGCTTCTTGCAGCATCTTAACCGCGTCATCGTAGGACAAGCGGGTGTAATTGCCTTCAGCGGCTGGACGCAATTTGTCTAAGTCCCGGCCCAGGATGCTTAATTCGTATTCGCAGTGTTCCAAAACCTGGCCAACCACGTAAGACAGGAAGCGTTCCTGCAGGTCCAGGGATTCATCTTGGTGCATCCAGGCCATTTCCGGTTCCATCATCCAGAATTCAGTCAAGTGCCGGCGGGTCTTGGAAGCTTCCGCCCGGAAGGTTGGCCCGAAGGTAAAGATCTTGCCGAAGGCTTCTGCCCCGACTTCCCCGTAAAGCTGGCCGGATTGTGACAGGTAAGCGTCGTGGTCGAAGTAGTCGATGTGGAAGAGTTCCGTGGTCCCTTCTGGCGCTGAGTGCATCAACAGCGGGGCGTCAAACTTCACGAAGCCTTCGTTTTCAAAGAAGTCGACCGTGGCCTTGAAGATCCGGTTTCTGATCTGCATGATGGCGAATGGCCGCCGGCTTCTCAGCCAGAGGTGACGGTGGTCCAAAAGGAAGTCGATCCCGTGTTCCTTGTTGGTGATCGGGTAGCCTTCATTGTTTGAGACGACTTCCAAGTCGCTGATCTGGATTTCGTAGCCGAAGTGAGACCGGGCGTCTTCATGGATGGTCCCGGTGAGGTAGAAGCTTGCTTCCTGGCGCAGG
>NZ_KV793122.1:32339-42999 GCF_001808415.1 Lactobacillus sp. HMSC08B12
GTGTTCCTTGTTGGTGATCGGGTAGCCTTCGTTGTTTGAGACGACTTCCAGGTCGCTGATCTGGATTTCGTAGCCAAAGTGGGACCGGGCGTCTTCATGGATGGTCCCAGTGAGGTAGAAGCTTGCTTCCTGGCGCAGGCCCTTGGCTGCTTCAAAAACTTCCTCACTGACATCGTTCTTGCGGACAACGCCTTGGAAGAAGGCCGTGCCGTCTCTTAATTGCAGGAAGACGATCTTCCCGCTGGACCGCTTGTCGGTCAGCCAGACGTGCATTCTGACTTCTTCATCTACGTGCTTGCTTGATTCTCTGATTGAAATCAATTCTGTCATGTTTATCTCTTTACCTCGGTATTTTATTGTCTATCTTGCTCTTATATTCTTCCTGTTTTTGCTTAACTAGCTTTCTTACAGAAGCTGGATCTTGGCTGCCTGGCACTTTTCTACGATCTCGTCAGGCCAGATGCTGGCTTGGACTTCACCGATGTGGGCCTTGCCCAAAAGCAGCATGCAAAGTCTTGACTGGCCGATCCCGCCGCCGATGGAATAAGGGAGGTCACCCTTTAAGAGGGCTTGGTGGAAAGGCAGATCTAACCGGTCTTCAGCACCGGCAAGCTTCAGCTGCTCTTGCAAGCGGTCTTCATCGACCCGGATGCCCATGCTGGAGACTTCAAAGGCCCGCTGGAGGGGTTCGTACCAGAAGAGGAGGTCACCGTTCAAAGTCCAGTCATCGTAGTCTGGTGCCCGGAGGTCATGCGGTTTCTTGGAAAGCGGGAGCGCGCCGCCGATGTGTTCCAAGAAGACGGCGCCCTTTTCCTGGCAGATCTTGTCTTCGCGTTCGCTTGGGGTCAGGGATGGCCAGCGGGCTTCCAGTTCTTCACTGGTTACGAAGCTGATTTCTTCTGGCAGGTGGTAGGCGGCTTGCGGGTAGAGGGCACGGACGTGGTATTCCATCCCCTTGATGGTTTCAAAGATCCGCTGGACAGTTTGGCGGAGGGTTGCTTCCGTCCGTTCGCTCTTGTCGATGACCTTTTCCCAATCCCATTGGTCAACGTAAACGGAGTGGAGGTTGTCTAAAACTTCTTCGTCTTTTCTGATGGCGTTCATGTTGGTGAATAGGCCTTCACCGTGGCCGAAGCCGTAATGCTTAAGAGCCCAGCGCTTCCACTTGGCCAGGGAGTGGACGATTTGCAATTCGCCTTCATCCCCGTCATGCAGGGTAAAGGAAACCGGCTTTTCCCAGCCAGAGAGGTTGTCGTTTAAGCCGGAAGACTTCTTAACAAACATAGGAGCGGAAATTCTTTCCAGATTCATCGCGGTCCCGAATTCAGTCTGGAAGGTTTCCCGGATGTAGCGGATTGCCTTTTCCGTTTCGCGGATGGTCATTTTCGGATCGTAATCACTTGGAATAACTAATTTAGCCATATCTCTTGCCTCTGCAAAAAATCTAATACTTGTCAAAAGGGCATAAAAAGAGCCTCTCATCCCCAAAAACTACAGGGACGAAAGGCTTCTTTCCGCGGTACCACCCACCTTGTTCTAAACGAACCACTTCGAGCACCAACATGCTCTAGCAGGGTAACGTCCTGCAGGCGGCACGGCTTACTGTGACTTCAGCCGGCGATCTGGAAAAAGTGTTATTCAGAAAGCCAGGGTCTGTTGCCTTTTCACCAGCTGGCAACTCTCTGCAAGATTGTGCTTTCCTACTCGTCTTTCTCATCTTTTGACTTATTTGATTAAGTAAAATTCTAATACGGATTTAATTTTTGTCAAGATCAAAGGCGAAAAAATTATTTTTTAAAGATCAAGCCCTTCTTCTTGAGCAGGTAGACAGCGGCTGCGATGGCGCAGAAGGCGATTAACACGATCAAGCTAAGGCCTTCAAATTCCTGGACCACTTGCTGGTAGGCATTGCCGGCAAAGCGGCCGGCGTAGATCAAGACCGTGTTCCAGATTGCCGTGCCCAGGATGGTGTAGAAGCTGAACCGGGCTAAAGAGAAGCGACTCATCCCGGCTGGCAGGGAGATTAAGCTGCGGACGACTGGAATAAAGCGGCCAAAGAAGGTGGCTGCCCGGCCGTGGCTGTTAAAGTAGTTTTCCGTCTTGGTGATTTTTTCCGGGGAGAGGCCGAAGCGGCGGCCGACCTTGCTGGCGGCGAAGCGGGAAAGGCGGTCTTGGTCAAAGAAGGTGCCGACCCAATAGAGAGTTACCGCGCCAATGAAGGCACCGATCGTGGAGGCGATGATGGCTCCCGGGACAGACAGGTTGGCTGACAGGGTCAGGAAACCGGTAAAGGTCAGGATCAGTTCGGAAGGGATTGGGGGAAAAATATTTTCAGCTGCAATCAACAAGGCAACGGCGACATAGCCATAGTTTTGAATCAGCTGCGTGATTGTCTCGTTCATGACCTGTATTACCTCTAATCTATTTAAGTTTGTGACTGTTTAGTACAAGGGAGCTTGTCTTGCTTGTACCTTTCGCCTATTTAGGATAACAGAATAAAGAGCGGAAAAGGGGGCTCCGCCAAGGATTTTAAGAGATAATTTGGAATTACTTTACAAGCATTTAACTTTATTTTTTAAAGCACTAAGCTAAATGAAGTGGTTTTTGGCTATAGCGAAGTTGAAATAAGCAAAAAAAGACTGAAAATATTTTTTATGCACATTTTTAGGAAAGAGTCTGTTATAATCGTTTCAACGCATTAAGGAAATGCTTGATGGAAACAAAGAGAAGATGCTTACAAGCTTTTTTCTCGAGCCAGAGGCGAATCTTGATGCCGGGAAAATTGAATATCATTCGTACTATACTAAGTCATTAAATTTATTCAAGGAGAGGTAAATATGACTAACGTAACTATCGAACAAGCAGTTAAGGGCTATCTTGTATTCTCAGCTAAGGAAGGCAAGCTTTTCCGTGAAGGCCGCAGCTACCTGGCAGGCAAGACCTACCACAACCGCTACCTGGCTATCTACGAAAAGCTGGAAGACGCTGTTGTCAACGCCAGCCAATACCCAAGTGAAGAAGGCATCACCATTTACGAAGTAAGTGGCTGGGGCCAGGTAACTGACTTTGGCAAGTGCAAGGTCACTGAATGGCTGAAGCTGGACCAAATCGTAGCTAAGAAGGAATGGGTTGCTCTCTTGGGCAAGCAAACTAACTCAAACTACGCAAGTCTGCGGATCCTGGCAGCTAAGCTGAGCAAAGACGCAGCTGTCCTGAAGAAGCTGGCCCAAGACAAGAACCAGCAAGTTCGCAGCGCTGTAGCTGAGAATGCTAGCACTCCAGCCTTGGTTTTAGCTAAGCTGGGCGTGACTGCTGGAGTTAACGCGATGGCTATCTAACAGACAATTTTAAAAAGAATAAAACGAGGCGCGTTCTCTGGATTGACAGAGGCGTGTTTTTTGTATTCAAGGAGAAGAGCATGCTGAGATTTGACCAGACAAGAGCGGAAGATTTAGACAGGATCGTGGAAATTGAAAGAGCTGGTTTCAATGAGGCAGAAGCGGGCAGTCCTGCTCAGTATAAAGAGAGAATTCAGAAGTTTACCGGGAGCTTTTTGGTCGCCAGAAATTTGGAAGAAAAGATCGTGGGCTTTATTACCGGGCCAGTCGTTAACAGCAAGTATGACTACATCGAGGACTGGATGTATGAAAAAGAGACAGAAAGTCTGGCGGGCCCTGGCGGCAACCAAATGGTCTTGACCATCGCGGTTCATCCGGATTACCGGGGGCAGGGGATTGGCAGCCAGCTTTTAGATAGATTCGCGGAGACCGCTAAGGAAATGAAGCGGGGGCGGATCGCCTTGACCTGTCTGGAAGACCGGGTGCCATTTTACGAAAAGAATGGCTACGTCAACCATGGGCAAGCTGAGTCAGAGCATGCCGGGGAAATCTGGTACAACATGATCAAAGAGATAGAAGGCTAGAAAGCGGTCAGCAGGTGCTGGCTGCTTTTTCTTTTGCTTTATAAGTGAAGCGCTTTAATGTAAATCTAACTTAAAAAGCTATATCTAAAATTTGGCAATATTCTTTTCTTAAATGAAAAGGCTGATGAAACTATGTTTAAATAGGGACGGTGTTATTATAATCAAAAAGGTAACACTATACCACAACTTTAGCGAATCAACTTTAAGTTAGTATTTTGTGTTTTTTTAACTTCATAGCACGTTATTTTCTCGCGTATTGCTGAAATAATGTGCTTTTTGTTTTTTGGCGTTCAGAAATTACTTTTCCACTGTTTGATTTAAAATTCTGCTAAAAAATACTTAACTTTAATTTAAACTATGGTATGATTATGAAATGTTAGTGAGCTAAAGCTGTGTGATGAAAGGCTTGCTAATAAAAATATTTATTTGTCTAAAGGAGTTACGGAAACAGATGCAGAAGAAAAAATCCGCACGCCATTTGAACAAAGTGGCTGAACTAGCGGCAGCACTGCTCCTATCAGCGAGTCCACTGGCGGGAACTTTCCAGTCAGCCGCTTTTGTCCAAGCTGCCAGTCAAGAAACGGTTAGTCCACGGTCGGCTAGCCGGGCAGCATTGACTAAGTACTTGCAGCAAGAGCAGCGCTATAACGCTAAGGAGAGCTACAGCAAGTTCCAAGAGGCTGCTAAAGAGCAAAGACAGGCTTCTGGCCAAGCTGTCAGTAAGAAGAATGAGTCCTCGGTCCGGGTGATTGTCAGTCTGAACAAGTCAGCGGCATTTGATCACACCAGTAAGCCGACTGGATCAGCTGCCTCAGTGAAAAAGATTGAGCAGGCAAGTGACCAAGTCAAGGATGGTCAAGAAAAGGTTATCAAGCAGGTAGAAGAAATCACCGGCAACAAGGTCCGCCGGCAGTTCGGCTACTTGGTCAATGCTTTTTCAATCGATATGGATTTAGACGATATCGACAAGGTTAAGGATCTGCCCCAGGTTAAGAACGTTACGCCTGTCAAGGTTTACCACCCAACCGATGAGAGTGCTGATCAAATGGCCCAAGTGCAGGACGTTTGGCAAGAACAAAAGCTCAAGGGCGAAGGTATGGTCATTTCGATCATTGATACCGGGATCGACTCCAGCCACCAGGACTTGAAGTTGGACAGTGGCGTCAGCACCGCGTTGAGTAAGAGTGAGGTTGAAAGCGACAAGAGTAAGCTAGGTCATGGGAAGTATTACACGGAGAAGGTTCCTTACGGCTATAACTACGCTGATAAGAACGACCAAATCGTGGACAATGGGTCTGGCGAAATGCACGGCCAGCACGTGGCCGGGATTGCCGGGGCCAATGGCCAAGTCAAAGGTGTTGCTCCTGATGCCCAGCTTTTGGCAATGAAGGTCTTCTCCAACAATGCCAAGAATTCTGGAGCCTATGATGACGACATCATTTCCGCGATCGAAGATTCAGTTAAGCTGGGGGCCAACGTTATCAACATGAGTTTGGGCTCAGTTTCATCAGATGTCGATCCAAGTGATCCACAGCAACAAGCCGTAGCAAAGGCATCAGAGGCTGGCGTTATCAACGTTATCTCTGCCGGCAACTCCGGGGTCGCAGGGTCGACCGGAGATGGCAATCCAGTCAACAATACCGGGACAAGTGAACTCAGTACTGTTGGCGCGCCAGGGGTTACACCGGATGCTCTGACGGTCGCCTCTGCTGAAAACAGCAAAGTGACCACCGACACGGTTAAAGACGAACTCGGTGGGGTCACCTTTAGCTCAAATTCAGAATTGAAGGGTGCTGCACAAGTAACAACCCAGCTGGAAAGCAACTATTCCGTTTTAACCAAGAAGCTTAAGCTTGTTAACATGGGCTTGGGCGGTGCAGATGACTATACTGCTGAAAAGAAGGCTGAGGTTAAGGGACAACTTGCAGTTGTTAAACGGGGATCTTATACCTTCTCAGAGAAAGTTGCCAATGCCAAGGCAGCTGGCGCGGCAGGGATCGTCATTTACAATAGCAATGATGACGGCTTACTTTCAATGGCACTGGACGACAAGACTTTCCCAACCTTGGGGATGAGTAAGGCTGATGGGGAAGTTCTGGCTACAGCAGCAAAAGAAGGTAAGAGCATCAAGCTGAAATTCGGTACTGCTTTAATCGATAACTCCAGCGCGGGAAAGATGAGCGACTTTACCAGCTGGGGACCAACTCCTGACTTAGACTTCAAGCCAGAAATTACTGCTCCAGGCGGGAAGATCTACTCGCTGGCCAACGACAACAAGTACCAGCAAATGAGTGGGACTTCAATGGCTTCACCATTTGTCGCAGGTTCAGAAGCATTAATTTTGCAAGGTATCAAGAAGCAAGGTTTGAACTTGTCCGGGGAAGAATTAGTACAATTTGCTAAGAATTCAGCCATGAACACTTCGCACCCCTTCTATGACACTGAGCATACCAAGGAAATTATTTCTCCCCGCCGGCAAGGGAGTGGCGAAATCAATGTTAAAGATGCCATCAACAATACGGTTGAGGTTAAGGCAGCCAACGGCAACGGGGCAGCAGCCTTGAAAGAAATTGGCCGGCAGACGACCTTTAAGGTTACCTTGACCAATCATGGCAAGAAGGCCCAGACCTATGCAGTTGATAATTATGGCGGTCCATATACCCAGGCAACCGAAGCGAAGAGTGGCGAAATCTATGACACAAAGATTGTTAAGGGACAGCTGACGACGGAGACGCCAAAGATAACTGTCCAGCCTGGCGAAAGCGTGGATGTAAGCTTTACCTTGACCCTGCCATACAGTTTCCAGCGGCAGAACTTCGTTGAAGGCTATGTAGGCTTTGAAGCAGAAGACCAAGCAACACCAAACCTGGTTCTTCCATACATGGGCTTTTTCGGTAGCTACAGTCAAGCGAGTGTCAGCGCACCAATGCTTTATGAAGGTGGCAATTCAAATCTAATCAACACGATTCAGTCCCTGGTTGGCGTCATGGCTTCTAACGACAATGATATTCTCGGTTACACTGGCGGTGATGATTACAGCAAGTATACTGATCCTGATCTGATCGCGATTTCACCAAATGGCGATGGTAGCCGGGACTACGCATATCCTGTTCTCTTCTTTGACCGGAACTACAAGGAATACACGGAAACGATTACTGATGCTCAAGGAAACAAAGTTAAGAGCTTGGGCGTTGGCAAAGAGGGAACTAAAGATTACTACAGTTCTTCAAGCGGCAAGTGGACAACCCACTCACTGGACAAGTGGGATGGTACTGACGCTGACGGCCAAGTCGTCAAGGACGGGCAATACATCTACAAGGTTGAATTTACCCCAGCAACTGGCGGCAGCAAGCAGGAATTGAACATCCCTGTCAAGGTTGATACCCAAGCGCCAGAAGTGAGTGACTTGCAGGTTACCAAAGATGGCAAGCTCCGTTTGAAGGCTAAGGATTCCGGCAGCGGTCTTGACATGACAATGTTTGTTGCGGCAGTAAACGGTGAAAAGCAGAAGCTGGCGCTGGCTCCGGTTAAGGGAGAAAGTGATGTTTACGAGTCAACGACTGCCTTGACTGGACTTAAGGACGGCAAGAACCAAGTAGAAACTGTTTTGGCTGACTATGCCGGCAATGTTGGCTATGCTGCAACTTTCTCCAGTCAAAATAACGATGCTGATAACAAGCTTCTTCTCTTTAACTTAGCCGACGGTCAAAAGATCACTAGTCAAAGCCCGGCTTACGATCAAGAGAAAGAAACTTACACTGTAACTGGTACTTACAAGAAGAATGCCAAGCTTAAGTTTAATGATGTCGAGGCAGAGAGCGATGAAGATGGCTACTTTGAAGTTAAGCTGCCAGTCAAGGATGGACAAAACCAGCTTTTGATCAAGGATGGGGACCAAACCCTTGAAGCAGTCAACTTCACTGTTAAGGCTGAAGGACCGAAAGTCAGCGTTGACGAAGAAAGCTCAGGCCGTATTTTGGCTAAGGATGATTCCTATACTTTATCCGGGACGGTATCTGGCCTTGGCGAAAGCGGCAAACTGGAACTGACAAACTTGTCTGACAAGAGTAAGACTAAGTTAACGGTTGACCAGGACGGCAAGTTCTCACAAAAGGTTGACTTGAACTACGGTGACAATCCTTTTGAACTGACGGCAACTGATGCGGATGGCAATGTTACAAAGAAGGACGTAACGATTTTCACCGCTAGAAGTTACACTTACAACAAGGATATGCTGACTTTTGACAATATCGCCAGCGATCTAACGGTTATTGGCAAGACGACGCCGGGTTACGATGAGAAGGACCACAGCTTCACAGTAACGGGTAAACTCGCGTACCCAGTCGCCCGCTTCCAGTTAAACGGGGATGACGTTAAGTACGACCCAGATACTTTGAAGTTCAGCTACACGATCAAAGACTTAAAGAACGGCAACCATTCATTGACTGCTCTGGTGCAAGATCCACGGCTTAATGACGGCAAGCCAGTCGTCGAATGGGGCTACAAGCTCTGGGTTGACTTAGCAGCGCCAAGTCTGCAATTGGAAGGGATGTCCTTAGTTGAGGATGGCCAGTTGGCTGTCTACACCAACAAGGATGTTTACGATCTTAAGGCAACGATCAATGACAACTTGAGCGGATACAGCCTGCAAGTTGGCAGCGATACAGCCTACCAAGACAAGACTTACGAGGTGTTTAACGAAGACTTCTTTAAGAATAGGGATGCAGTCAAGGTCAGCTACCCGATCAAGGCTGAGAAAGACGGATCCCGGAAGGTCAAGGTCACTTTGACTGATGAAAGTGACAACAAGACTGAACAAGACTTTACCCTGTACAACCACCAGGCAGATCTTGAGGCACCGGAGGTTTCCGCTTCAGAAAGCAAGAAGACCAACCAAGCTGTTCAGCTGAAGGTTGAAAATCTGTCCGATGTACAAAAGTCTGCTGGCAAGTTTAAGGCGGCTGATCTCTACTACTCAGTTGACGGCAAGACTTGGACCAAGCTGGACAAGGATACTGTACAGGTAGCCGAAAACGGAAAGGTTGAGTTCAAGTACCAAGACGTTTACGGCAATGAGTCAAAAGTTACGACTTATGAAGTCAAGAATATCGTCAAGGAAGTCGCTGCCCAGCCGGAATTGAAGCTGACTCCGGATGGAGAAGGCAAGGTCAAGGCTGAGCTTGCTTTTGACAAGAAGGATGTTGACAAGGACTTCAACCACATCAAGTACAGCCTTGATGGTGGCAAGACCTGGACTGACTACAAGGATGCCTTTACGCTGACTCACAACGAAACTGTGGAATTCAAGAGCTATGACGACGCTGGCAATGAGAGCCAAGTCTACACCAGCGTGGTCAAGGTAGAACGGAAGCTGCCCGCTCCAGATTTGACTGGCACGGTTGAAGCTGATAAGAGTATTGAGGTTAAGGCTGGCAACGTTGAACAGGCTGAAAAGGATGCTGACGGAAAAGTAACTTTGCTTTACTCAACTGATGGCAAGGATTGGTCAAAGGTTGACGGCGAAGTTAAGCTGACTGACAGAGACCGGGCTATGTTCAAGTATCGCGACGGGGACGACAACGAATCTGCTGTTGTCGTTTACGAAGTCAAGAAGGTTGTTGAAGAAAAGACTGCCGAGTCTAAGCCGGAAAACAAAGACGATAGCAAGTCAGACAGTAACACTGACACTAAGAGCGACTCCAAGTCAGACAACAAGAGCAACACTAAGAGTGATGTCAAATCGGACGGCAATGGCGAAGCTAAGTCCGATAACAAGTCATCTGCCAAGGATGATAAGAAGACTGACAGCAAGACGACTTCAAAGAGTAGCGCGAAGAAGAACAAAAAGGCTTCTAAGAAGGCAAGCAAGAAGACAGTTAAGAAGACTAAGACTTACAAGTTGACTAAGCTTACAAAAGTCTACAATAAGAAGGGCAAGGTAGTTGGCAAGCTTAAGAAGAAGACTAGCGTCAAGCTATTAAGCAAGAAGCAAAAGCTTCATGGCAAGTACTACTACCGGGTTGGCAAGAACAGATATATTCTGGCAAGCAGCCTGCCGAAAAAGACTAAGAAGGTTAAGCAAGTTCGCGCAAGGAAGAATGCCAAGGTATATAACAAGAAAGGGAAGGTAGTTGGCCATCTGAAAAAGAAGCAGAAGGTTAAGCTCTTAAGCAAGAAACAGAAGCTTCATGGCAAGTACTACTACCGAATTGGCAAGAACAGATATGTTAAGGCAAATGTGCTGTAATTAGAGGGAGACAGGTTCCGAAAGGAACCTGTTTTTCTCGTTATAAGCAAGGAGAGAGAACGGGTTGTTAGCTTGATGATATAATTATTTTGAAATCTGGAGATAAGGCGAGGAGCCTACTATGTTGCACGTAAAAGTTTTAAGTTCATTCTACATACCTCAACTGGATGAGACTTTGCTTTCTTTACAAGGGCCCGAGAACTTAAGTATTTATGACGGTAAATTTTCCAAAATGTGAAGATGCTTACCTTGTAGATAAAATAGATAGCGAAAAAATATAATTGATTATTGAGGTAACAAAAATGGCAGAAAAGCAATATGACTTTACACGTGTGCCAAAGCGGCAGGGCAATTCCATCAAGTGGGGCGGCTTAAAGGAAAAAGAGCTACCGATGTGGATTGCTGAGATGGACTTTAGGATCGCGCCGGAAATTATGGTCAGCAGGGAGGCTGGAGAAATTCAGCTTTCATTGTCTAGACTAAGCTATTCA
>NZ_KV793123.1:0-2167 GCF_001808415.1 Lactobacillus sp. HMSC08B12
TTAGTGTCCTAATTTCGGGGGTCATATCAGCGTCCTACGCTATCAGCCAGTTTCCCATAAATCGGCGTTGAGACTGCCGTCATCAGCAGAAAGACAGACACCACCCAGCTCATGATTGCCAGCCCGTCCAAATCGGCGATAATGGTTGGCATCGCGGTCGACACAATCGTGCCTTCGATCGCGGACATAAAAGTGGTAATAAAGACAGCGAGCGTGACCATTTTCACGTTTGTTTTCTTCATTCTTTTCTCCAACGAAATTTATGTTACGTTAATGTCTTACGTGTATTCAATTGTAGAAAATATTACTTGCGGCCATTAACAAAAGCCTGGAGGGCTTCCGCCTTGTCGGCCTTTTCCCAAGGCAGGTCGACGTCAGTGCGGCCAAAGTGGCCATATGCAGCCGTCTGCTTGTAGATTGGCCGGCGCAGGTCCAGCATCTTGATGATCCCGGCTGGGCGCAAGTCAAAATTGGCCCGGACAGCTTCAGTCAAAAGCTGGTCGCTCACCTTGCCGGTCCCGGCAGTATCAATCATGATGGAAACCGGGTGGGCTACCCCGATGGCGTAGGCCAGCTGGACTTCACAGCGGTCAGCCAGGCCAGCGGCGACAATGTTCTTAGCCACGTAGCGGGCAGCGTATGAGGCGCTTCGGTCGACCTTGGTGGCGTCCTTGCCGCTGAAGGCACCGCCGCCGTGGCGGGCATAGCCGCCGTAAGTATCGACGATGAGCTTGCGGCCAGTCAGACCGGCGTCCCCCTTCGGCCCCCCGATAACGAAGCGGCCGGACGGGTTAATCAGGTACTTGGTCTCGTCATCCAAGAACTTGTCTGGAATGACTTCCTTGATCACGTCGTGGACCATGGCCACCCGGATCTCTTCATTAGTCACGTCAGGGCTGGTTTGGGTTGAGATAACGACCGTGTCCACCCGCTTAGGCTTGCCGGTGTCATCGTATTCCACCGTGACCTGGGCCTTGGCATCTGGCCGCAGCCAGGGGAAGGTCTCCTCTTTTCTCAGCTGGGCCACTTTGCGCATCAAGCGGTGGGCCAGGGAAATCGGCAAAGGCATCAGTTCCGGCGTTTCGTTGATGGCGAAACCAAACATGAGCCCCTGGTCACCAGCCCCGATCTGGTCGAGTTCATCGCTGTCGTCTTCTCCCCGGACTTCCAGGGCTTCATCAACCCCGCCGGCGATGTCAGGCGACTGCTTGTCCAGCGCTACTAAAACGGCGCAGTTGTCGGCGTCAAAGCCCAGGTCTGGGTCATTGTAGCCGATCTCGCGGATCGTCTTGCGCGCGACCTGCTGGTAGTCAACATTAGCCGTAGTCGAGATTTCCCCGAAGAGCAAGACCAAACCGGTGGTTACAGAAGTCTCACAGGCCACGTGGGCTTGCGGATCCTGGGCGAGTACCGCGTCCAGGATGGCATCGGAGATCTGGTCAGCGACCTTGTCCGGGTGTCCTTCTGAAACTGATTCTGACGTAAATAAGTGCTTTTCCATCTATGTGTGTCCCCCTATAGACTAGCTACACGGTTACAAGGCATCTTCACCAATTTGGTGAATCCTATCAGGACTTGTAACAAATAACATTTTAAACATGTTCAGTTTTTTGTAAAAAAAAAGATTACCGTCCGGTAACCTTCTGAACATGGAGGATACAGGGCTCGAACCTGTGACCCTCTGCTTGTAAGGCAGATGCTCTCCCAGCTGAGCTAATCCTCCATATGACCCGTACGGGATTTGAACCCATGTTACCGCCGTGAAAGGGCGGTGTCTTAACCACTTGACCAACGGGCCTTTTCGTAAGCACGTTTACTAGTATACAGCAATTCCCGGTCAATGCAAGCTTTTTTCGGGAAAAAGTTTTCAGAAAAAATAGAAAAGCTTAAAGAATAGACAAAAGAGGAGAGAAATAAAAATCGAAAACAAAAAACCACGACCAAGTCGTGGTTTGCTTATAGCGGCGGGGGGGATCGAACCCTCGACCTCCCGGGTATGAACCGGACGCTCTAGCCAGCTGAGCTACACCGCCATAAAACGGAGTGTGAGGGATTTGAACCCTCGATACAGGTATTTACCCGTATACATGATTTCCAATCATGCTCCTTCAGCCGCTCGGACAACACTCCATATTAAACTCCGCCTGTCAGACTCGAACTGACGACA
>NZ_KV793124.1:0-8014 GCF_001808415.1 Lactobacillus sp. HMSC08B12
GCTCTCGTTCGATGACATCTTCCCGTTCCTTTCGCAATTATTCAGAGATACTTACGGCTTTGATAGCTTGACGAGCTTCTGGAGTTGAACAAGGACAAAATAAATCCCAGCACCTTGATTGGAGTTGGGATTCTTAGGAAGTTTGCTTTAGCTATATTCTGGATTATTCTTGATCTTCAGAACAGTTGTCACGCAGGTATTCGCGGTCATCTTTATCAAGGCCTTGGCCGGTCGAAAGCTCTTGGTAAATTTTATTTTCTGCCTCGTTTACCGGACGGTCTTCAACGATGTTGTCCTTCCGGCAAACTTGCACAGCTTGGTTTGAGAAATAGTCTGAGTACTGCATCACGCCTTTGGGATTTGCAGCAGTTGGCACTCTTTTGGCATAGAGATGGATGGCGATGGATGGCTCTGCCGAACAAGATACCCATTTTTTCTCTAACATCGTCTTGAACTTCATCCACGACAAAAGCAGCATTCTTCGTCTTAATAAGCTTTAATGCCATTGTATTTCCTCAATTCTATCACACACGAACAGCACCCTGTTTTCTTACTCTAATATACCATTAACCGAATCTATCTTTGATTGTCATTCCATCGGGGTAGAGCCACTTGACTTTACCATTTACTGAAGCGCCAAGAATGCATCCCGCTGCAGATGAGGGACTATTGAATTCAACATCTTGCGTAAATTTGCCATTTACAACCTGCTTCAGATTAAGTAGCTCAGCTCTTCGCTCTTTTAAAAAGCCCTGGCAAGACTTAGTCTCTTCTGAACAGAATGTAGATCCCTTAAGTACCACAAAACTTCCGTCATCTTTGAGATAACCTTTGGCTTGAGCTTTCTTGCCAGCAAGATGAAGCAAAGTAGGCTCGTTTGCACTATATGTTCCAGAGGATGGAGCAACTGAGTGTGGATTTGAGGATTGGGCCGACATTGATTTTTTGACTGGCCCAAATACTTTGTATCCTAATGTTGGCATAATTAGCTTAATGTTTTCAACTGCATACATTAAACTATCGATAACTTCTGGCCGAATCTGAGATTGGGTGGGAGTATTACCGTTGCTATTCAACCCCGAGCGCTTTAAATACAGCATCTTCAGCACTCTGATAAAAGATTAGGCTAAAACTGCTCATCAAATCAGCTGGTACAGTTGCAAGATCAACTGCAGAAGTTTGCGGCAATAGAATCTTTTTTGCACCGCTATCCTGACAAACTTGGAGCGTGCTTGCCAGATCGTCAACCTTCATTATAGTTCCGCTAATGCTGATGTCTCCTAATACGGCTAGGGAACTCTGAACAGGCTTCTGCAATGCAATTGAACACAGAGCTATCAAGGTTGACAACGCTAATGTATGGGTCATACCCAATCCTTGAAGATCTTGATAATTTACGATGTAATCCTTAACATTCGTGCTGATTGATGAACTGATATGCTTACCGTTAGCTTTTAAGTAGTTATAAGCCGTGTCAACTGCCTCCTTACAATCACGGTCACTACCAAGTCCGGTGCGGTTAAACTTACCATTTCCAGGCAACATCTGTGATTCCAATCGAAAGACCCCAATCATGCCGCTTTTTCCTCTAGAAATGGTGTAAACCTGGCCAGGATTAGTAAGGCCTTCAGGAATCATTTTACCTCCACCTTGCTCTGGAACAGAAACATAGTGCTCATCAAAAGTTTCCTCATCAATGTAAGAAAAATTCACATCGTAAAATTCCATACCACCAAGCTTCTTAAGCTGTTCCTTAACACGGCGACGCATCTCAAGAGAAACGGTCAAGATTTCACTCAGTTCTTCTTTTGTAAAATCGCCATCCGGATAGAGCAGCTTTATGTAGCCGTCTACCATCTTTCGTACAGAAATAGTATCACGTTGGTTAAGATTTCGTCCTAAACGGAAGTATTTTTCTATCGAGTCACCAAATTGTTCCTTCCGCTGCTCACGCCAAACTTCCGAAAGATAGTCAGAGATAAAACCATAATCATTGGTGAAATGCTCCGGCCTAAATTTTGGCACTTCCCAGCCAGGATTATAGCAGTGAATTCGATCAAGGAATGCAGTATCTGTGCCCATTTCTGGTGGGAATGGATCAAATAAGCTAGACGTTTTCAGCAACACATCAACACTTTGATTAATATTGCCTACAAAAACCATTGATGCTGATGCAGACTTTTCTTCTTTACCGCGGGCAAAAGATCCAGAAGCCATATAGTCTTTCATGATTTGTACACCATCGCGGTCTTTGAACTTTATTCCAGCAACCTCATCAAAAGCTACAATATCCCAAAGTCCAACCAAGCCCATTGACCGGCGTCCCATGTTGTAAAACAGATTGGCAACTGTAGTCTGACCACCTGACACCAAAATACTGTTAGGTGAGATTTCCTTATAAATATGTGACTTACCAGTACTTCTCGGACCTAATTCGACCAAGTTGAAGTTATTAACAACAAAAGGTAACATACGTGTCAATAACAGCCACTTTTCTCGATATTTCAGTGTATCTGGTTCCATCCCTGTTGAACGAAGCAGTACATCCATCCATTCTTCTTTAGTGAAGTTCTTGCGGCCTTCTCGATATTCATTTAAATCGACATGTGGCATCTGAATTGGTTGTAACTTACGGATACTGATGATAGCTTCGTCTTTCTTACTTGGCCTTTTAGATCTGTTGGCAGAAGCAGCAAATCCCACTTCTGCCTCAGCTTCCTCTTCTTCAGAGTTGTATTCCAGTTGCACCATACACCAAATGCCGCCAGCCAGTAGACGGTCAAACTTTTCCGGATATTCATCGCTAATAGGGACCTTAGACAATCCAAGATTGGAAAAAGTAGCCTCGTAGTAGTCGTATTTCAGATTAAGCTGAACTGTCACTTGATCAATAATCGTCATCATACCATGCTGCCGCAAACGTGAGAGAACTTTCTCTGCTTCATCCGGTCTAACATAATTATCAGCAAGGATGTTTTTTGCTTTTTCAACGCCCTTTTTGATTATTTCTGGATCATCACTACTACAATACTGACCAAGCAGAAACTCCAAGACATAGGTTGGGACGTTGGCACCTTCCTTAATCTTTTTGGTAAGATCTTTTCTAACTATCTTTCCATCAAAGTTATCCCTTAACTTCTGTTTAATCACATCACGGCTTGGATGTTCCTCTTCACTACTCATCTTCTTCCCTCTTCCTAGAAGTCAAAACCATCCATCGACATTGGAATATTGATACGGAATTCTATTCTGACTGGAGCTTGTAGTCCACTTTCATCTTTAATTACCAAGTAATATGGTTTCAAACTGTCATATGCTTGATCTTTAAGTGAGAAGAGTAATCTAAACTGACGCTCTTTAATGTCTTCATTCGATTTGTCCGCAATAATCTGTTGGACATCACTAACCATTTCTTTATTGAAATCTTCAAAGTAAATAGAGTAAGTCACTGCTGTACGGTTAGCTGAGACTGCATCTTTCTGGTAGAAATTCATATTGAAGATCTTATTTCTCAACTCACGAGACGTATCTAAAAGTCCTAATTCTACCGGTTTGGTGTCATACTTTTCCTGGTTTCTGAGATATTCCTTTGTGTCACTTCTAACATGGTGGAATTCGACAACTGGAACAACCATTTCTTGTAAAGAAGTACCACCATGAACGAAGTTCATCCCGCTACCACTCTTCTTGATGCGGATAGTTTCTGGTGCAGTATAGCCTTGAACGTCACGACATGTATAGTACATCGATACCGGTTTCAAAAAGCTCGAATCTATTTCTCCAGACTTTGCTTGAATTGCATAGCGGTTACCGATTTCTAATGTATAGCTGTTGTCCAGATCGTGAGAAATTTTAGTACGTTCATTTGGATCACTGTAGGTATATAGGAAACCGTGGTCACTTGTGAAATAAATATTCGTACCTGAAAATTCATTGATGATCATTTTAGCTATATTCTTCAAATCAGTAAGTGTATCATCAACCGCGGCAGGCATTGCCGACTTATCGTGATGGCTGCGCTTATCAATTTGATCATGGTAAATATAAACTACTTTCATTCCTTTTACCAAACTTGAGCGCTTATCACGAGTTAGATCCCTAATGTCGTCGTATTTTAGAACACAGCTATCCGGATTTGCAGCTTTTAGAATCA
Source organism: Lactobacillus sp. HMSC08B12 (assembly GCF_001808415.1). Lineage (NCBI taxonomy): Bacteria > Bacillati > Bacillota > Bacilli > Lactobacillales > Lactobacillaceae > Lactobacillus > Lactobacillus sp. HMSC08B12. The sequence continues at coordinate 4,154 of NZ_KV793124.1, forward strand.
TTTCCCGATTGGACGCATCAGAAGATTGACCATCAACCATAACTCTAAGTCCCGCAGCAGTTTTTTCTGGATAAATCTCCTTGTTTGGAAGTAATGCCGCCATACCAAACTTGGTTACAGTAGGAAAAATGCCTTGAACGCCATGAATGGCAACTTGACTACGGGTTTCTTGTTGCAGTTGTTCAACGAGTTCTGCAGCAACTTCATACCGCATAGCATCTGAAATAACAACGAATACCCGATTAGTAGAAGACTCAACATAGTTTTGATAAAAAGAACGTTGCTGTTCAACTTTCAAAATATGCCCATAATTTTCAAGCTCATCTTCGCTCATCTTACTCCAGTTATCACTTAACTCTTTAAGGAACCAGTTGGTATAAATACCTTCTACTTTAGCTGTTAACTGCTTGATTTTATCATCCAATTTCATATTTGGATTCCGCAAGCACGCTTGATAACTATCATGATAATGACGATAGTAAGTATCCATATGATAGTAATCTTCAGTATATTCTTTCCAGATTACTTCTGGTTCTGTCGTATGGAAACCTATGTTATGCTGTGCCTTAAATCGCAACATCTTAGCGGTCTGAGCAACACAACCATAGTAACTTGATACCTTATCATACCAAGCGCTAGTTTGACGAAGTTCGACAAGCTTCTCAAGTTTATCTGGATCAGCCAAATCTAAGCTAATATTGTCAACAATCTTCTCTATAATGATCTCATTAACACATGGAAAGACTGTAGTTTCAAGTAAATCTGTTAGCGGTACTTTGAGGAAACGATTAACCAATTGATATCTATCCTCTACTCCCCGTGCAGCTTGATACAAACTTTCATCATCTTCTCTAAGCCATTCAAACACGAAGTCATAGCAGAATGAGTTATTTGAAACAGAGTAATCAAGTCCTTCCAAGTATCTTTCTGACATAAATTTTGAGGCTGCTGAAAAAAGAATATGTGCAACTAAGTTCTCTAATGAAAAGTTCATCTCTTGGAAGCCAGTCCTGGAAGCTACCATCAAAATAAAGTCCGGTTCAAGTTGATATTTTATCAACGCTTGATATGCAGTATTTTGCTCTAAATCCAGTCCCCCATCTATAACAGCTTGAATTATTTCTGAAGGCTGGGCTGTTTTTGCACCAATTACAGCAGCCATTATTGTTAGAATCAGAGTATTTTGTGAAGTTGGTGTTGAAAAGCGTTTAAATTTAGCTCGACGATCTTTAGCATTAAAAAATTTACGATACTTTTTAACCTTTTGTCTTAAAGAGCTGTATTTTGATAACCCTAATTCTTTCATCCAAATAGAAATAAGGTCTGCTCTAAAGCTTTCGCTATACAGCTTCACGTCAAGAAGCCAATCATCATCCGGTGTAGGAACCATGATAGGACAATATACTAGGAAATTTGTATCTGGTTTATCTCTAGTAAGTAATTTCTTGGCTTCAAAGTTATTTGACCCAGTTAAGACCAACAATTCAACATCATTGATATGGATCTGATCTAACTTATCCGCAAAATCCCTATCTTCGTCATACCAAAAGATAATTCTACGACTGTAAAATTCTTGCAGCGGCATAGAAAACCTCTGGTTTAATTCAGTTATTACCTGCTCTATGTCCACTGTTACTCTCCTTTATTTAATCTTTGCTAGTACATCTTTAAACAGAGCATAGTTGTGCTTGACACCATCGTCAAGATCGATGTCAATCATCTGATCAGCCAAGTGGTGAAGTTTCTCTTCAAAAATTCTAGTTTCCTCAGCTTGATCCTTCAATTTCTTAAGTCGTTTGTTCAATCTAACTTTTTCTGATCCATTTGCAGAAACCAACTGTCTCTCGATATCTTCTATCGCAGTTTGATAGCGTGCCTGTTGTGGGTGAACATAATCTGTCCGGATTCGTGCAAGTGTATCTGGAGTATAGCGATGCATATAGATTAAGCACTTGAAACCATTCTTTTTGCCTGAATCGAAAAGCCAGTAAATTGGTCGCTTACCAGAGCCAGTAACTGAATACGTTTGGCAGTGATCCTTGTAGAAATCGTTCAAGAAATAATTGCGGATGACCTCACGGGGAGTGGATCCCTTGTTTCCAAGGGCATCGGCAATAAATTTTAGATTTTCTTCTAACGTGTCAGTTCCATAAACAACCTCAACAAATTTGACGAAGCGATCAACAATGTCGTCTTCAAAGTAGTCATCATCAGTGATTGGTAAGATATTGTCTTCATCAGCAGGGTATGTTTTGTATTGAGATGGATCCCATTCTCCACCTGCATAGATAAGTCCTTCTTTATCGAGAGAGTATCGACCGAATATACAGCCAACTATATATGAAACAAATGCTTGAATATCTCTCGTCTTATTTGCTACTCTAACGGTAATTTCCTTGTTGCTCTCTAATGAAGAAACTTCGTCTTGCAGATCAAAGCCTTTTAAAATTATTTCGTTTATTTTTTCTTCATTTGTCTTTAGCTCATTAAATCTCTGATCACATTCTCTCCTCCATTTATCAAAAACATATTCTACTTTATTTTCTTTTCCCTTTAATCTAATTAACGGATTTCCTAAAAAACCCCAAGAAGTTTCAAATTCATCCCAATCCTCTTTCGAAATGCGAACGTTTTCTTTACTTAGTGTCTGCAAAGTATAGTTATCACTATTTACTGTGATTGGTATTTCAGAAACATGTCCTGCTTCACAATTCATAGTTGGTGAAATAATCTCTAAAATTTTTCTTGCATATGTAGAATTTAATAATGCTAATAGATAATATGTATATTCTGAATTTTTTGGAAACAGGCTTAAGCCTCCAACATCAAACATTGATCCTGTTGGAATCAATCGAAATGAATTAAATTTTGAAGAAATCTTGCTCCATGAGATAGACTGAAAAAACATATACTTGTAGCTTCTAGGAACAAGGTGACCATATTCTTTGATTTCTTTACCGTTATTTTCCCAATTAATCAAATAATAGTTGTTACCGTACCATCTTCTAAACTCTCCACCTTTGTTATAAGGAAACCACTTTTTCATATGTTCGTTTGATTTTTCAATATTTAATATTGAAAAATCAATTTTTCCAAAAGACACTTCAAACCATAATCTTAAGAATCGATTATTATCTCCCGTAGTAAAGCCATTAACCGCATTTCCGATAGAACCAACATGTGGATTTTTAAACGTATTTAACATTTTTGGACTGATCCAATAAGCAATTGGCAATCCCGGTATTCTCGAAAATTCTGAACTATCTTTTTTAAAACAGTATTTATTAGAACGTTCTTTTATTGTTTGTAGTAAAGCTTGCTTTTGTTTCTTTTCACCATCCACCTCAACTAATCTAATAAAAGTACTGATTAAATGTTTTAGATTATAATTTAGTTTAACAAAAGTTGTAGTTTGAACAACTTCTCCTCCAATTTCATCAAAAGCTCTAGCACCCAGATGCACCATATTGACTGTCGCTTTCTTTTGAAGCACATTACGCAACTTTTCAAAGCTCGATAAAAACATCCAAGATTGTTGCGTTATCATCCCATACAATCCATCTTTTTTACTTAAATTGCCACATACCTCAATAAATACAGCGAACATGTCTGCTTTACTATCTGGAAAGTGCTTCTTCACGTAGCTACTGAGCTTCTTATCCATGCCTGAAGAACCCATGTATGGTGGATTTGTGACAACAACATCATATTGTTGACTTAATGCTTGACCTACTTTCAATATTGGTATTAGCTCATTTTGGATGAGTTCATCGTAGATTGAATCAGATGAAGATAATTCATCGTAAATTACTCTCCAATTTTGTTGTTTAGTTTGGTTCAGTATAAAAACTTGTGTAAATG
>NZ_KV793125.1:0-642 GCF_001808415.1 Lactobacillus sp. HMSC08B12
ACAAAATTCTTCGCCAGAAAAATACGAGTGAAACGGTGGCCAACAGAATCCGCATTCTTAAAGACATGGATGCCAATCACCCGCCAGTTAAGACCTACAAGCAGTGCGCTTCAGATCATGGAATCAGTGAGCCAACTATCACCAATGTCGTGAAAAAGTTCGTCAATGAAGGCCTTGACGCCACCATCAAGCTTAAGCGCAGTGTTAATTCTGATAACGCACAACGCAAAGTTGATGGACGTGTAGAAGCGAAACTACTCGAAGTGGCCTGTGGGCCTGTTCCCAAGGGGCATAGCCGTTGGACTTTACGTCTTCTTGAAGCACAAATGAAGATAATTCTTGATGAGCCAATCAGTCGCGAAGCCATCCGTAGAACTCTAAAAAAAACCAACTTCGACCTCACCGCAGCGACTACTGGTGCCTCCCAAAGAAAGAAGACCCAGAATTCATAGCCTGCATGGAAGATGTTCTGGATGTTTATGAGCTTCCTTACAATCCAAAAGTGCCGGTAGTTTGCATGGATGAAAAGCCATATCAGTTGTTAGGCGAAGTCAGAGACTCATGGGCTATGCGTCCAGGTGACAATAAGAAAGTTGATTCAGAATACGTTCGTAAAGGTACATGCAGTATCTTTGCCTTCGT
>NZ_KV793126.1:0-44380 GCF_001808415.1 Lactobacillus sp. HMSC08B12
TAATCATCCAACACTAGGTTAGTATGTTTTGCCTATTTTAAAAAAATCTCCCCTTTTTGGCGTACTAGTTAATGGGGGATTATTTTGTACGCAGCTTTGTTAAATAAAGAACTGGTCCTGGCCGTCAGTGAGGCCGGCAAGGTCCGGGAGAACCCGGCCTATCTCAACCAGGAAGTCTACCGCTGCCCGCGCTGCCGGAAACCGGTCATCCTGGTTTTATCGCAGAAGGCAGAGCCTTTTTTCAAGCACTACCAGGCTTACCGGGGGCTAGGAGAACAAGAGGAGCACCGGCAGGGAAAAATGCTCCTCAAAGCCGCTTTGACCGCGGCGGGGCTAAATGCGAAAGCTGAAGTGCCGCTGGCTGACGGTGCCTTGCGGGCTGACATTTTGGCCACACCGCTCTTGGCCTTTGAAGTTCAGTGCGCGCCCTTAAGCAAGGGGGAGTTTGCCCACCGGCATGCCCTTTACCAGGCGATTGGGATTGAGGATGTCTGGTTGGTCGGCCGCCGGCATTTTTTAGGGGAAAAGCTAAAGCAGACCCAGCTGATCTTTTTCCGGGAAAACCGGTGCTGGGGAAGCTATTATCTAGAAATCCACCAAGAGGCAGGCTTGATTAGATTGAAGTACCAAATAAGGCAGGCCCCTGTCAGCCAGACCTTGCTGTACCGGCAGGTGGACTTCGCCTTGGACGCGGAAGGAATTGCCGCTTTATGGCACTTTAGTCCCCTTTTGCCCCCGCCTTTGGCCGATGACTGGGTCAAGGAGCGGGACTATCTGGACCAGCAGCTGAAGGAAAAGAGCAAGCTGGGTCAGAAGCTGGGGGAATTGATGTACCTGGCCGGCTACACTGTCTTTACTTTGCCCAAGGAAGCTTTTTCCACTTGGCGCAGGCCGGGGGAGAAAAGCTGGCTCTTGAAATTTTTGCAGCAAAAAAACAGCCCCTAAAGGAGAGGCTGGCTATAAGAGATGAAGGTGGCTGACCGGATAATAAAGTGGAGCATTCTCCGTTAGCTGCATCAAGGGTTCAAGGCAGCTGTCCGCGCTGTTTTGGAAAATTTGCAGGAGGTCGTCGTCGCTTAATTCACCATCAAGCAAGAGACCGCTGTCATCGATCTGGTCGTCAAAAATCACGGTTGAAGGCAGGGCCGTGATTTGGAATTTCCTGGCCAGCTGCTGGTCCTGGGCAATGACGTCTTTAAGGCAGGCATCTTTCAAAGTAGATGAAATTTTCTTTGGCTTGATATTGAGGCTTTCCATCAATTCTTCAGCCAAGGCCGGGGAATAAGACCGCTGGCCGTCACTCAAACTTTCCTGCAACTTGAACAAAAAGCTCCTGGCCTTCTTCTTGCCATAAGCGATTTGCACGGCATAGTAAAAGCTCTGGGCGCTGACTGAGGCATTGTGATAATTGGCTAAATTGATGGAAGTGTTGAAGTTCCAGTTCCGCTTGACCATGTCGGCTTTCATGGCTTCCATGGTTACCAGGGGAATGTAATTGACGGAAATTTCAAGTTGCAGTTCTTCCGCCAATAGCCGGATGCGTTTTTCAAGCTGGTAGCAGGATAAACCTAACGGATTGATAAACAGAAAAAGTTCGAACATGGTCGACCTCCAATTTTTGCTTCATCTGCTACTTTAACAAAGCTTTTACTTGAAAACAAAAGAAAAGCTTTCGCCTATTTTTACTTGGCATGCTGGCTGGCCCGGGCAATCTTGCTCTGGTTGTTGGCTGACTTGACCGGCAGGGCAAAGCGGGTCTTAATTTCTGCCAGGGCTTCCTTGATAGCAGCCGGGGAGTCATTTTCAATTTCCATTTCCCAGTCCTGGTAGCCGTCCGGGTAGCTGGTCTGGTCTAAAGTCAGCTCGCAGCCCTTTGGCCCGTCTAAAAGGATCCGCCGGGTCTTGCTCCAGGAAAAAAGGGTCAGCTGGCTGGCTTTGTCTGGGTAATGCTCTAAAAGGTACTGGCCAACATTGCCAGTCAGACTTGGCCGGCCCTTTTTTAAAAGGTCCTCGGCTTCAGGCAGGGTTAAATCATCATTGATTTCCAGGCTTTCATGGTAGGTCTCCTGCAGCTTCTTGACCGGAACCTTGATGGTTTCCTCAGCCCGGTCTTGGAAGCAGCGGATTCTGAGGGCACTGTGGTCTTCTTTTAGCTGCTTGTCCGGGGTGTCAAAATAGTGGTTGCTCTGTTTGAAGTCGCTCTTGACCGGGTAGGCAGCGACGATAGCCTCATAGCTGGCCTGGTCCAGGGCGACTTTGGCTTCAATTTCGCGGTTTTTGCTCATTTTTTAAGGCTCCTTTGTTAGATAAAAATTAAAAAGCTTGCGTTGGTGCTTTCGCTAACATCTATGTTAAAATGAATTTGTTTGAGATGGAAGGAAAATGTCTGTGATTACTGATTGGGATACTTTTTTATGGCCATACAATGAAGCCGTAAATGAACTAAAAGTTAAATTCAGAGCTCTTCGGCAGAGTTTCTTGACCAAGGGAGAGCATTCGCCAATAGAATTCGTGGTTGGCCGGGTGAAAACGGTCGACTCCATTAAAGAGAAAATGCAGCGGCGGGTCATCAGCCCGGACGTGATCGAAACCGACATGCAGGACATTGCCGGTATCCGGATCATGTGCCAGTTTGTCGATGACATCTACCGGGTCGTTGACCTGCTCCATGCCCGCGATGACCTGGAAGTCGTCGAAGAGCGCGACTATATCCAAAATGCCAAGCCGTCCGGCTACCGGTCCTACCACATGGTGGTGGCCTACACGGTTTATCTGCCCGAGGGGGCCAAGCGCCTTTTGGCGGAAATCCAGATCCGGACTCTGGCCATGAACTTCTGGGCCACGGTTGAGCATACCTTGAACTACAAGTACCAGGGGGCCTACCCGGAAGATATTTCTGAGCGGCTCAAGCGGACGGCGGAAGCTGCCTACCAGCTGGATGAAGAGATGTCCTCGATCAGAAATGAGGTCAAGGAAGCGCAGAAGATCTTCACCAAGAACAAGGGCAAGGAAAAGTCATGAAAGTAGCTATCGTTCACAATGACCGCGTGACCACCCAGGTGGCGGTCCGGCACCTGCAGGTGCTGCTCGCGGAAAAAGGCATTTTGCAGGACCAGCAGCATCCCGACCTGGTAATTTCTGTCGGCGGTGACGGGACCTTGATCTCTGCCTTTCACAAGTATAAGCAGCAGCTGGACAAGGTCTGCTTTGCCGGTATCCACACCGGCCACCTGGGCTTTTACACCGACTGGCGGAACTACGACATGGAGAAGCTGGTTGACGCCCTGGCCAGCCATCCCGTTGAAGAAAACGAGGTGGGCTACCCGCTTTTGGACATGAAGGTAACCACCAGCTGCGGGGAGAAGCGCTTTTTGGCCTTAAATGAAGCCTCAATCAAGCGGATTTCCAAGACCATGGAAGCTGAGGTCTGGCTCGGGGGCGAGCGCTTTGAGAATTTCCGGGGCGACGGGCTCTGCGTGTCAACCCCGACCGGGTCAACGGCCTACAGCAAGTCCCTGGGCGGAGCGGTAATCCACCCCCGCCTCAAGACCCTGCAGCTGACTGAAATTGCCTCGATCAACAACCTGGTCTTCCGGACGGTGGGCTCGCCCATCGTTATTGCCCCGGATGAGTGGATCACCATCGTGCCGAAGATTTCCGACCGGGCGGTCGTGATCGTCGACGGGGAAAGGATCAGCTTGACCGACGTGCAGAAAGTAGATTATAAAATTGCGGCGGAAGAGATTCGCTTTTACCAGTATGGCCACCACCATTTTTGGGAGCGGGTCAACGACGCCTTCATTGGTGACAGATAGTGCAAGTATACAAAATGATTGTTGCGAAAAATGACCCAGGCCAGCTGAGTCATTTTTTGCTGAAAAAAGGTTTTTCCCGGCGGGCAGTCAACAACTGCAAGAACCACGGCGGGATGATGTCGGTCAACCACCACCGCCGGAATGGCAGCTACCGGCTAAAAGAAGGGGACGTGGTCCACTTTTTGATGGGCCAAGAGCCGGTCAACCCCTGGCTCAAGGTCTCCCGCCGGCCCCTGGACATTGTTGAAGAAACGGCTGACTATTTGGTGATCAACAAGCCGGCCGGCCTTTTGTCGATTCCTTCCGGCTTTCATGCGGAAGACGCGGTAATCAACCGGGTGCTGGCTTACTTTGAAAAGCAGGGGGTCAACCCGGCTTACGTCAAGCCCCACATCGTGACCCGGCTGGACCAGGACACTTCCGGCCTGGTTCTCTTGGGCAAGAACGCCATCGCCCATGACCGCTTCAGCAAGCTGGGCAAGGATGATTTTATCAAAAAGTACCACGCTATCGTGCATGGCAACTTCGCCGAAGGAGATTTAAGCGGCCTGATCGACAAGCCCCTGGCCCGGGTGGGGGACACAGTCAAGCGGGAGGTCAATCCAAAGGGGCAAAGGGCCTTGACTGAATACCGGGTCCTTGACCAGGTCCCGGGGGCCAGTTTAATTGAACTCCGCCTGTTGACCGGTCGGACCCACCAGATCCGGATCCACATGGCTTCTATCGGCCATGTCCTTTACGGAGACGACCTATACGGGGCCAGGGATGCTTTTGCCCGCCAGGCCTTGAACTGCTTCTACCTGGCCTTCCCCAACCCCTTCGGCGGGGAAGAGCGGGAGATTGAGATTCCCGACCCAGGCGACATGCAGGGCTTGTGGCGGCAGCTGAAGCAAGAAGCAGGGAAATAAATTAGCAGCAAAATAACAAAACAATAAAATCAAAAAAGGAGACAGGCCGGCCTGTCTCCTTTTCTTATTCATCTGCTATCTATTTTTACGCGTTTGAGATTACTGCCCAAGCCAGGCCCCCGAGGGCGCAGATGGCTAGTAGCGGCAAAACTACTGAGCTGAGCAAGGCAAAGGCCAGGCCGACCCCGATCAAAAAGATCAGAACCCGCCAGAGGGCCACGCCCATCTTCCAACAGAGCCATAAAATAAAAAGTAAGCAAAGCAAACTTAACATGTTTGTTCACCGTCCTCTAGCTTGCTATTCTTAAGCAATAATCATAGCATATTTTCGCGTGAATACAAGGATTACGCAAATACCAGACCGCAGATGATGACGATGATCCCCAAAACAATCCGGTACCAGCCGAATGGCTTGAAGTCGTGGGTCTGCACGTACTTCAGCAGGAACTTGATTGACAGGTAGGCCACGATGAAGGAAACGACCATGCCAACCAAGAGGATAGCCAGCTGGTTGCCGAAAAAGACGTGGCCGGCCTTGAAGAACTTTACCAGCTTCAAAAGCGATGCCCCGAACATGGTCGGGATAGCCAGGAAGAAGGAGAACTCAGTTGCCACGTAGCGGCTTGACCCGATCAGCATGGCCCCCAGAATAGTTGCCCCAGACCGGGAAGTCCCCGGGATCATGGACAAAACCTGGAAGCAGCCGATCAAGAGGGCGGTCTTATAGCTCATCTTGTTTAAATCAGTCAAGCTCGGCTGCCGCTTGGCGTAGTAGTTTTCCAAGACGATGAAGAGGATACCGTAGATGATCAAGGTGGCGGAAATTACCTGCCAGGAGGTCATGTTTTCTTCCAGCCAGTCATTCAGTGGCAGGCCGATGATGATTGACGGCAGGACAGCCGCGATGACCTTGAACCAGATCTGCCAGGTCTGCCCTTTTTCCCGCTTGCTCTTTGACGGGGCAAAAGGATTCAGCTTGTTAAAGTAGATCACGATGACGCTCAAGATGGCCCCCAGCTGGATGACAACCATGAACATGTTGATGAAGCTGGTTGGCTGGTCTAACTTGATGATGTAGTCGGCCAGGTAGAGGTGGCCAGTTGAGGAGATCGGCAGAAATTCCGTAACCCCTTCGATGATGCCGAGAATGATGGCTTTGAAAATGTCTAGCATGTTACTAAAAAAATACTCCTAACTTAATCAGTGAATAAAACTCTGGTGCCTTCTGGAACCGCGATGTCCTTTTCCAGCGGGGTCAAGGTCCCGTCGCTTTGCCGCTGGTAGAGGGTAGCGTTATTGCTGTTTTGGTTGGCGGCAATGACGTACTTTTCCTCCGCGTCCCAGTTGAAGTCCCGCGGGAATTCGCCAAAAGTTGACACCCGCTGGACCAGCTTCAGGGCCTGGTCCGGCAAAACGGCAAAGACAGCGATTGAATCGTGGCCGCGGTTGGACACGTAAAGGAACTTGCCGTCACTTGACAGGCGGATGGCCGCTGCCCCGTTGTACTGGTCCCAGCTTTCCGGAATGGTTGAGTAGGTGGCCAGGGACCGGAACATCCAGTTTTCTTCGTCAAACTTGACCACGTTGACCTGGCTGGAAAGTTCACCGGCCACGTAGAAGTACTTGCCGTCCGGTGAGAAGGCCAGGTGGCGGCTGCCAAAGCCGTCTTCGTTTTGGTAGCTGGCCAGGTGGGTCAGCTTTTGCCCGTCAAAGCCGTAGAAGTCGACTCTGTCTTGGCCCAGGTCGCAGGAAACCAGGTGCCCGCCCGGAGTTCCATCAAAGTAGTGCGGGTGAGCGCCGGCTTGTTCAGGCCGCGGCCCTAAAGCCTTGTTTTCGTGCTTGACCTGGTCAAGCAGGGTCAGCTGCCCCTGGTCATCATAGCTGATGACGGCCAGGACCCCAGTGTGGTAGTTGGCCGTGTAGAGCAGCTTCTTTTCCTTGTTGATGCCGATGTAGGCCGGAGAAGACCCCTCGTGCAGCAGCTGGCTGACCAGCTTGCCGTTTGCAAAGGCCGCGATGCCCCCCTGGCCGTTTTCATTCTTAATGGTAAAAATGAACTGACCGTCTTTTTGGAAATAGGTTGGCCCGCCGACTTCAACGACGTTTCTTCTTTGTTCCAGATGGGCCTGGTCACCGGAGCCGATAAAGTCAAACTGGTAGATGCCGGCTGACTCGTGCTTGGTGTAGCCGCCAATTAAAATATGCAATTTAAACCTCCTTATTTACTCCACAATAACTCTAATTTAAATATTAAGCTTATCTTTAGCAAATGTCGATAAGAGATAGTCGTCCGTAAAGAATAATTAACAATTCTTTTCTTCTTAGCTTTAAGTTCCCGGTGAGTATGTTAGAATTTAACCAGGTGATAAAAATGAAATGGATATCTACAATTAAAGCAATCGGACCAAACGCGATCAGTGAAAAGGACCGCGTCGTAATTTTGTTTGGCCAGACGGCCAAAGATGAACTGCAGGACGTTTCCGTCATCCAGGCCTTTGATGATGAACAGGCTGCCCAGGCAGTCGTTCTTAAGAAGGGCGATACGGTGACCATTGATGGGACGACCTTTTTGATCAACTATGTTGGCCCTATGGCGGTCAGCAACTTGCGGGCCTTGCAGCACGCCAGCCTCTTTTTCACTGACAAAGTGCCAAAGAAGCCGATGCCCAACGCCCTCTACCTGGACTTGCCAGAAGACCAGGAAATGCCGAAGTTCAGAGTCGACGACGAAATCGTTTACGAACACCTGTAGGCTGGATTAATGAAGAAAAGAGACACGAGCCTCTTTACGGACTGGGTGCTTAACAACCGCTTCAGCGTCGGCTTGATCAATGTGCTCTTGGCCCTGGTGATCGTGCTGGTCTTTAACAAGATTTCCTTTATCTTGAATCCGGTCAACACCTTCATCAGCGCCATCCTGCCGCCCCTTTTGGTGGCCATGGTCCAGTACTATCTGATGGAGCCGGTGGTTGATAAGCTGGAAGAGAAGTTCAAGGTGCCGCGGACGGTCACCATCATGGTGATTTTTGCCATAGTCACGGTCTTCTTGATCTGGGCCATCAATTCCCTGATTCCGGTCGTCCAGAGCCAGATTGACTCCTTAGTCAAGAACTGGCCCACGATCTGGAAGAATTCGACCAACGCGGTTGATGAGCTCCTGCACAGTCCGAAATTCAGCGGCCTGCGCGATTCTCTGCAAAAGCAGATGACTTCTTTGCAGAAGAATTTCAGCAAGAGCATGGGGTCAACCGTCTCCAGCGCCCTGGGGAATTTAACCAGCGCGGTCACCGTGGCGACAGCCGTCTTCACGACCCTGGCCACAGCTCCGTTTTTGCTCTTCTTTATGTTGAAAGACGGACACAAACTGCGGCCTTTTCTGGTCAAGTTCGCTCCCCAGCGCTGGGAGCAGGCGACCAGCAAGCTGCTGCATGAAGTCAACCAGGCTGTGTCTTCTTACGTGATCGGCCAGGTTTCCGTGGCTATCTGCGTGGGGATCATGTTCTTCATTGGCTATACGATTATCGGCGAGCCTTATGGGGCAGCCCTGGCGATCTGTGCTGGCTTTTTGAACCTGATCCCTTACTTTGGGACCTTCATCGGTTTGATTCCGGCCTTAATCATCGCTTTAGTGACTAATTTGCCGATGGTGGCCAAGGTTTTAGTGGTTTTCTTTATTGAGCAGATCATTGAAACCCGGGTCATCAGCCCGCTGGTTGTCGGCAACCGCTTGAAGATGCACCCGGTGACGACGATTATCGTCATGCTGGGGGCCGGCTCAGTCTGGGGCCTGTGGGGCGTGATCGGCGGGATTCCGATCTACGCGGTGATGAAAATCCTTTTGACCCATGTCTACCGGTACTACCGGAAGGTTTCCCACCTTTATGACGACAGTTTCCAGGATGAAGCAGACCAGGCTGGACAAGAAGAAAAGGAAAGGAAATAAATGACTAACCATATTGTTTTGTTTGAGCCGGAAATTCCCGACAACACGGGCAACATTGCCAGAACCTGCGCAGGAACCAACACGGTGCTGGCCTTGATCGAGCCCTTGGGCTTCCGCCTGGACGACAAGCATCTCAAGCGGGCCGCTTTAGACTACGGCGGTGAAGTTGAAATCCGCCGCCATGACGACCTGCGGGCCTTTCTGGCTACTTTGCCGGACAATGCCGAGATGTACTTGATCTCCAAGTTCTCCAGCAAGGCTTATACTGACGTCGACTACACGGACGAAAGCAAGGACTACTACTTTGTTTTTGGCCGGGAAACGACCGGTTTGCCGGAAACCTTCATGCGACAATACGCGGACCGCAATCTCCGCATTCCCATGTCCGACAAGATCCGGGCCTTCAACCTGTCCAATTCGGCAGCTATTGTAATTTTTGAAGCCCTGCGTCAGCAAGGCTTTCCCCACATGGAAAAGTCCCATCACTATGAAAACGACAAGCTCAAGGACGACTACAACCGTCCTGGCCGCTACCAGCGGAACCTGCCCAAGCATTAGTGGCTAAAAAGAAATTTATGAGGTAAAATCATGGAATTTAACAAGCAGACCCCAATCATCGTTCGTGCCTTTCACTATGACCTGCTCGATGAGCCAGAAGAAAAGAACGAAGTCAACGTAGCCATCCGCCAGGTTGTCGCTACGGGCGAAGACGGCGTTGAAGATGCCGGCGAGGCAGGCGGCTACTACGAAGTAGCCGTTGTCTACGACGTTACGCCAGACGAAGACAACATCATCGAAATCAGCGGGGCCAACACCCAAGTCGTTCAGCTTCTGGGCTACCACGGCGACGGCCAGGACCTGGACCAGGAAACCTACCGTTTGCTCAGCCGGCCGCTGGTTGAATACATCGAAACCTTGACTTATGAAGTTAGCCAGGTTGCCTTGGATGAACCGATCAACTTGGACTTTGAACCTAATTTCTAAGGATTGAGCAGGTGAAGAAATGCCTCGAAAGAAAAGGCAGGCTAATCGTAAAAACAGAAATAAAAAGAAAAGAGAAGAATCTTTGAGCTGGGTGGTTACCGGGATCGTCTTGATCCTGGTAGCCATTTTGGTGTTATTACGCTTTGGCTGGCTGGGTAAGGAACTGGCCAATCTTTTGCGGCTCTTGATTGGGGACAGCTATCTTTTAGGCGGGGCCTTCCTGGCCATTTTGGGCCTGGTCATGCTGATTTACGGGCAGCCGCCCCGCTTTGGCTTTAAGCGGACAAGCGGCTTGATTTTGGCTTACCTGGGCCTTTTGTACATTTTGGCCAGCCGCTTTTTCAATGTCAGAAGCGTCCACAGCGAATTTTTGCCCGCCTTCAAGAACGTGATCTTTGAAGAACTGGCCCGGGCCAATGTCACCGTCAGCGTCGGCGGGGGCTGGATCGGGAGCTTCCTGTACGGGATCTTCTACCAGCTTTTAGGCCAGATTGGCGGCCTGTGCCTAGCTGTTTTGAACATAATCAGCGGGATCTTGATGTTCTTTGACGTCAAATTCCGCTCCCTGGTCGCTGCTTTTCAAAAAATTAGCCGCTCCTTTATCCAGCAAAGCAAGGATGGAGCCGGCCAGCTAAAGGGAAAGTACTCTGAATACAGGGAGCAGCAAAGAAAAGATCCCAACAACCGGGGGAAGCTGACCGACCCTTGGCGGGATAGCGAAGAAGCCAAGCCGGAGAAAAAAACAAGGCAAGAGAAGGCAGAGAAGCAGGCAGCCAAGCCTTCCCTGCCGGAAATCCAGGTGGCAGAGCAGCACCCTGACCCGCCGGTCACTCATTCACTGGAACTGGATGACCTGCCCAAGCCCCGCAGCCAGGCTGAAGATGACCAGAAGATGATTTTGGCCGACCAGCAGGTTGACCATGGTCTGGACAAGAGCACGGTCAGCTATGATGACAACTACCAGTTCCCGCCCCTGTCTCTGTTAAAGGCCGTCCAGGCCAGTGACCAGTCCAGCGACAAGGATAAAACCAGGCAGAACACGGCTATTTTGGAGGAAACCTTCAAGAGCTTCGGGGTGGAAGTCAATGTTAAAAAGGCTATCTTAGGCCCGACCATCACCCGCTACGAAGTCCAGCCAGCCGTCGGGGTCAAGGTCTCCCGGATTGTCAACCTGGCCGATGACTTAGCCCTGGCCCTGGCGGCCAAGGACATCAGAATTGAAGCCCCGATTCCGGGCAAGCCTTATATCGGGATTGAAGTGCCTAACCAGAAGGCCCAGTCCGTGGCTTTTAAAGATGCCATGGAGCACCAGGACCAAAAGGCCAAGGACCATCCTTTGATGGTGCCTTTGGGCAAGGACGTGACCGGGCAGATCATCAGCGCTGACTTGACCAAGATGCCCCACCTGCTGGTTGCCGGGTCAACCGGGTCCGGTAAGTCCGTGGCCATCAACACGATCTTGTCCAGCATCTTGATGAAGGCCCGGCCGGATGAAGTCAAGCTGGTTTTGATCGACCCGAAGATGGTCGAATTGTCAGTCTACAGCGGGGTTCCGCACTTGATGATCCCCGTTGTCACTGACTCCCGCCTGGCTTCCAAGGCCCTGAAAAAAGTCGTCGACGAAATGGAGCGGCGCTACAAGCTTTTTGCTGCCGGCAGCGTCCGCAATATGGGTGAATACAACCGCAAGGTGGCTGAGAACAATAAGGATACCAGCCGGCCGGTAATGGAGCCTTTGCCTTATATTCTGGTCGTTGTTGACGAATTGAGCGACTTGATGATGGTCGGCGGCCACGACGTGGAAAACTCCATCGTCCGCCTGGGCCAGATGGCCCGGGCCGCCGGCATCCACATGATCCTGGCTACCCAAAGGCCGAGCGTGGACGTCATCACCGGTTTGATCAAGGCCAATGTGCCGTCAAGAATTTCCTTTGCCGTTTCCAGCGGGGTCGACTCCCGGACTATTTTGGACCAGGTCGGCGCTGAAAAGCTGCTGGGCAGGGGGGACATGCTCTACCTGCCGATCGGGGCCTCCAAGCCTGACCGGATTCAAGGGGCCTACATCGATGTCGATGAGGTCGAAGCCGTCGTTGACTGGGTCAAGGGCCAGCAAAGCGCGGAATACGACGAGGAAATGATTCCCCAGGCCGGGGATGATGACGAAAGCAGCGATGACGACGTTGACGACGAGTACTACCAGCAGGCAGTGGACCTGGTCCGCCGCCAGCAGTCAGCCAGCACCTCCATGCTGCAGCGGCGGTTCAGAATCGGCTACAACCGGGCTGCCCGCCTGATTGACGAGCTGGAGGAGCACGGGGTAGTCGGCCCGCCGGAAGGCTCCAAGCCGCGAAAGGTGCTTTTGCCGCCTGAAGGACAAGAAGAATAAAAATAATGAACGAAGAAAATATCAGCATTCAAAGCAATCAAAAATTTACCAGCGGCAACCTGGGCCTGTTCGTCCGCCTGCCGCTGACCAAGCACAACATGGCTATGGCCAGCCTGCTCTGCCGCATGCAGATGAACGAAAGCGAACTCTTTCTGGATCCCGGCCTCCAGCAGGTCGAATTGCAGCAGCGCTACTCCTTCCAGTTTGAAGCAGTCGTGCAGCTTTTTGGCAAGGAAATGGTCATTTCCTACCTGGCCAATTTCGTTGAGCCCCAGGAAATCCTGGACCCGGACTACAACTACCGGCAGATAGCAGAAACTTTTGCCGGCCTGGCCACCCGGCCCTTGATTACGCCCAGCTCTGTCCAGCTGGCCCAAAGACAGCTGAAAGAAGAATACCAGGAGCTCATGGCTGAGCCGAGCAACGCGGCTTTAAGCGCCTTTTTAAACAACTGGTACGCGGACCAGCCCGATTACGCGGCCAGCTTCATCGGCTCGATTGAAGATATTACGAAAGCGACCAGCCAAGAAGTCCGCCGCTTTGCCGATGCCATCAAGACCCAGGCCAGCTGCGTATTTGGCCATGTCTATGATGCCCGCCAGGTTAAGCGCCTTTTGCAAAAGAAGCTGCAAGAAGAAGGCTGGCCGGGTCTAGCCTTGGACTTTGGCAGCCGGGACTTATTGATTTCGGCCCCGGACTTGCGGATTGAGAAAACAGACGAGCAGGGCAAGCAGCAGGCCCAGCTTTTCCTGGGCTATGCCTACAAGGGCCAGCCCAGCCTGCAGGATTTGGCCACGGGGACGGTCTTGCGCCAATACTTGACCGGAGACCAGTCCTCCCGGCTCTTCAGCAAGGTCAGGGAGGAAAACGGGGCGGCTTACACGGTGGAAAGCAACTGGTATGCTGACAATGCCCTCTTCTTGGTCAACGCCGGCCTGGATCCGGACAAGTTGGACTTAGCCCGGCAGATCATCGGCAAGGAGATGCAGATGGTGGCTGACGGCCGGATCGATCCGGGCCTGCTCAAGCAGAGCCGGCAGGCGCTGGCCAACCGCCACTTGCTCAACCAGGACCATGCCAGCTGGCTTTTAGCCAAAGACCTCCGCTACAAGCTCCATGCCGACTACGAGGACTTTGATATGATGGCCGCGGTCAGCCGGGTGACCAGCGGCCGGCTGGCTGACTTTGCCCAAAAGCTGTATCTGAATGAAAGCTATGTATTAAAATGATCAAACCAGAAATTATCAGAAAAGATTTCCCTTCCGGCTTCAAGGCCCAGGTGATCCGGCGCAAGGGTTTTAACCAGCGCTTTTTCGGCATTATCGTCGATTTCGGCAGCGCTGATCCCCAGCCCGTGCCCGGCCTGGCCCACTTTTTGGAGCACAAGCTTTTTGCCGCGGAAGAAGGCGACTTGTCCCTGGAATTTGAAAAAATTGGGGCCAGCGTCAATGCCTTTACCTCTTTCAATGAAACCATGTATTATGCCAGCGGGGTCAAGAACGTCGGCCCCATGATCGACCTGCTCTTCAAGCTGGTTGGCCAGCCCTACTTCACCGATGAGAATGTGGCCAAGGAAATCCCCATCATCCAGCAGGAATTAGCCATGTACCAGGATGAGCCCGACTGGATCCTGGGCGACCGGCTCCTGCGGGGCATCTATGGGGACTGCAACTTGGCCATCGACGTGGCCGGGACCAGGGAATCGATTGCCAGCGTGACTAAGGAAAAGCTCCAGGCGGCTTATGATGAAAACTACGTGGCAGCCCGCATGTCCTTTGTTGCCTGCGGGGACTTTACCGACAACCAGGTCAAGACCATTCTTAGACAGGCCAGGAAATTGTCAGACCAATACCTGCGCCCGGGCAAGCCGCAAAAAGAAGCGGACTTGGTGCCCTTTTTGCCAAGCGGGCAGGACTGGAACCTGATCGGCGGGGAAGTGCCCCTGTTTACGGCGGCTATCCCTTTGCCAAACTTTAAGAAAGTTTTAGCAAGTCGGGATATGAGTCAAATTTTGCTGGAAATCATGCTAGAATCAAAGCTAGGTGCCGCCAGCCACTGGTTCGCCAGTGCCAGACAAGCTGGCCTGGTCAGCCAGCCCCTCCAGATCAGCGTGACTTATACCCGGCAGGGGGCCTACGCGGTCTTGCTGGGGATGAGCCCGGAAGCAGAAGAGCTGCTGGACCAGATCAAGGCTGAACTGGCGCCAGACAAGCTTTTTCCCAAAAAGCAGGAAATGGAAATGCGCAAGCTCTTCGAGATTCACAAAAGAAGCTGGCTGGCCCAAACCGTGCGCAGCCTGGATAATTTGTCGGGTTTTGCCGTGGAAATGGCTGAAGAAAGCCTGGATGAGGAAGACTTGTTTGCCAATGTTGAGCAGATGCAGGCCATGAATTTTGCCGACTACCGGGCCTACTGCCAGGAGCTTTGCGAGGGCGCCAGCATCAACACGGCCCGTCTGCTTGAGGAGGATGACCAATGAAGCGAACACTGATTTTCGGGGCAACCGGCGGTATTGGCCAGGCCATTGCGGCCCGCCTGGCTGAGTCTGGCTGGTCCATGTACCTGCACTGCAACCGCAACTGGGAAGAGGCCAGCGATTTGGCCAGGACTCTGGCGGAAAAGCATCCCTTGCAGGATTTCATGCCGATCAAGCTGAACTTTTTAGCAGGCGACGACCAGCTCAAGAATTTTGCCAGCAG
The DNA here is from genome assembly GCF_001808415.1 of Lactobacillus sp. HMSC08B12. NCBI lineage: Bacteria > Bacillati > Bacillota > Bacilli > Lactobacillales > Lactobacillaceae > Lactobacillus > Lactobacillus sp. HMSC08B12. Next base: position 14,736 of record NZ_KV793126.1, read on the forward strand.
TCTTTTGCCCGTCAACGCGGTCGTTTTTGCCCAAGGGATCACCAACTATGACTTCCTGGGCAGCCAGAGTTCCCAGGTCATTGACCAGATCATCAAGGTCAATTTGGAGAACCCGATCAAGCTGACCAAGCTTTTGGAAAGCCAGCTTTTAAAGCAAGAGCACAGCCGGATCGTCTACCTGGGCTCAGTTTACGGGGGCCAGGGCAGCGCCATGGAAGCAGTCTACAGCGCGACTAAAGGCGGGATCAGCCGCTTTGCCCAGGCCTATGCCCGGGAAGTTGCCGCCAGCCGCTTCACGGTTAATGTCGTTGCCCCAGGGGCGGTCAACACGGCCATGAATGCCATGTTTTCCCCGGAAACCTTAAAAGAGCTGGCAGAAGAAATTCCGGCCGGCCACCTGGCCAAGCCCAAGGAAATTGCCTACTGGGTTGACTGTCTGCTTAACCCTGAGAGCGACTACCTGACCGGGCAAACGATTTATGTCAGTGGCGGCTGGCTGGAATAGGGCGACACATCCGCGGCCATTGTGCTATAATTTATAAACGAATTTTAAAGTGATTGAAGAGGTTAATAATGTCAGGCATTGGAGAACAACTACGTAAGGCAAGAGAGGCCAAGGGCCTTTCAATTTCCGATATTGAGAAGGCTACGAAGATCCAGAGCCGCTACCTGGAAGCAATCGAAAACAACGATTTCAACAAGCTGCCAGGCGACTTTTACGTCCGGGCTTTCATCCGCCAGTACGCGCAAATCGTCGGCTTGGACGGCAAGGAATTGCTGAGCCAGTACCAAGGCGAAGTTGCAAATGAAGTCACGAGCGAAGTCAGCCAGCCGGCAGCAAGCAGTCCGGCTCAAGAAGTTCATGAGGAAGCTCATGAAGAAGAAGAAGCTCCAGTAGAGCCGGCAGAAAATAAGCCGGCCAGAATCAGTGCCAGCCGGCCAGCCAAGCGGGAAGTTGCCGAGAAAGCTCCTAAGGACGCCAAGTGGCGCAAGCTTGTGCCCCGCCTGGCCCTGGGCTGCGGGATCGCCCTTTTGCTTTTGATCGGGGGGATGGTCTTTGCCAACATGAAGAAGACCGGGTCAAGCAGCCAGAAGGAAAATGCTGGCTCCAGCGTCACGATTACTTCCAAGAAGTCTTCCAGCAAGAAGAGCTCATCAGCTTCTTCTTCATCCAAGAAAAAGAAGACCAGCTCAATCAAGGTTGCTTCACTTGGCGGCTCAAGCTACCGGGTAACTGGCATCAAGTCCAGCACGCCATTGGTAGTCCGGTCAAGCAAGCAAAGCATCTACTACTACGTTTCCGTTGACAACGTGATCACCAACCAGGGGACCCTGCAAAGCGGTGAAAAGCACACGGAAACTGTCAAGAAGGGGCAAACTTTGATCGTTTACCTGGGGACTGATACTGGCGTGACTGTAACTGTTGGCGGCAAGAAGATTCCGTTCACTCCAATCAACGGCACGACCCGTTTGACTATCTACCTGGGTGACAGCTCTGCTTCAGCAAGCAGCTCCGCGGCAAGCCGCACGACTAGCACCAACACTAACACCAATACCAGCACGAGCTACAGCAGCCGGGCAAGTTCCAGCGTGCAAAGCTCAGCTTCCAGCCGGCCAGCAGCTTCCAGCTCCAGCGTTCGATCAAGCTCACAAGCTTCATCCAGCGCTGCCCCAAGCAGCCAGGCATCATCTGCTCCATCATCATCTGCCGCTTCCAGCAGCAAGCAATAAGAGAAGAATGACCATTAATTCTTAAAAGTGAGGAATTTAAAGCAATGAATTTACCAAATAAACTGACTGTTTTCCGAATCTTTTTGATTCCTATCTTCATGATCCTGCTGATTGCCCAATGGCCAGCCGGCTCATTCACCCTGGCAGGGACTGAAATTCTGTGGAGCCGGGTGGTGGCCATGATCGTCTTTGCCGTTGCTTCCGCAACCGACTGGTTTGACGGCCACATCGCTCGCTCCCGGGGACTGGTAACCAACTTTGGTAAGTTTGCTGACCCGCTGGCGGACAAGATGCTGACCATGACGGCCTTCATCTTCATGGTTGCATTGAATCTGGCTCCAGCCTGGGTTGTAGCCATCATCGTCTGCCGGGAACTGGCTGTGACCGGCCTGCGCCTGATCGTGGTCGAAAACAACGGCAAGGTCATGGCGGCTGCCATGCCTGGCAAGATCAAGACCACCTGCCAGATGCTGTCAATCATCTTCCTGCTCTTTGGCGACATCTTCCACCTGGGCACCATCCTGCTCTACCTGGCTCTGATCTTCACGATCTACTCCGGCTACGACTACTTCCATTCTTCATGGGATGTCTTCAAGGGTTCAATGTAAGCATTTAGAAAATCACTATTCTTTAAAAATGAGTATCAGCAAGGTACTCATTTTTTATTTTTTAAGTCAGATTGGGGAAAAAAGGGCTTTTTTCTTGTACTAGTAAGTGGAGGAGAAATAGTTTGAACGTTAGTTCGGATTTTTCTTGCTTTTTACCAGGCCTTCAAAGTATAATGTTTAGTAGTAAGTTTCCAGGAGGGAAAAAATTTGGCTAAAGATGAAAAACAAGCGGCTCTTGAAGCGGCTTTAAAGAAAATTGAAAAGAACTTCGGTAAAGGCGCGGTCATGCGGATGGGCGAGAAGGTCGACACCCAGATCTCGACTGTTCCGTCAGGCTCACTGGCCCTGGACGCGGCCTTGGGCGTGGGCGGCTACCCGCGGGGCCGGATCGTGGAAATCTACGGGCCGGAATCTTCCGGTAAGACGACCGTTGCCCTGCACGCCGTAGCTGAAGTGCAGAAGCGGGGCGGCACGGCGGCCTACATCGACGCGGAAAACGCCATGGACCCGGCTTACGCTGAAGCCTTGGGCGTGGACATCGACCAATTGATCCTGTCTCAGCCAAACACTGGGGAAGAAGGGCTGCAAATCGCGGACACCTTGATCTCCAGCGGGGCCATCGACATCGTCGTGGTCGACTCCGTTGCCGCCCTGGTGCCGCGGGCCGAAATCGAAGGTGAAATGGGTGACTCCCACGTCGGTCTCCAGGCCCGCCTGATGAGCCAGGCCTTGCGCAAGCTCTCCGGGACGATTGCCAAGACCAAGACCATTGCCATCTTCATCAACCAGATCCGGGAAAAGGTCGGCGTCATGTTTGGTAATCCCGAAACCACCCCAGGTGGTCGGGCGCTGAAGTTCTACTCAACCATCCGGCTGGAAGTCCGCCGGGCGGAACAGATCAAGCAGTCCACCAACGTTATCGGTAATCGGGTCAAGATCAAAGTGGTCAAGAACAAGGTTGCTCCGCCATTTAAGGTAGCTGAAGTCGACATCATGTACGGGCAGGGGATCTCCCAGTCCGGCGAACTGCTGGACATGGCTGCTGACCAGGACATCGTCGACAAGGCCGGGGCCTGGTACTCCTACCACGGTGAAAAGATCGGCCAGGGCCGGGAAAACGCCAAGAAGTACCTGGAGGAACACCCGGACGTTTCCGAGGACATCCGGACCCAGGTCCGCAAGGCTTACGGAATCGATGCTGAATCTCTGGAAGAAAAGGAAAATCCAGAGAAGGTCAAGGAGCAGCGGGCTAAGAAGGCAGCTCCTGGCGAAGAGAAGCCAGCAGAGCCGGCAAGTCCGGAAAAGACTGATAAATAGGCAGTTTTTGGCCAATAAAAAGATTGCGAGCAGAAGTCTGGCAATCTTTTTTGTTTCCGCAAATGCAGCTAAGGAATTGACTTGACCAAAAATGTAACATATGATTAGTAATGTGCGAATAATTCTAAATACAAAGGCGACGTAACTCATGATGAATAATACTATATTTCTTCTCGCAACAGTCGCTGTAATTTTTCTTATTTCACTTGTCGTGGGATGCCTGATTGGTTATGCCATCCGGAAGAATGCCTGGGAAACCAAGGCGGAAAACGCCCGGCAGAGCGCGGAGGCAATTTTGGCCAAGGCGAAAGCCGAAGTCGAAGTAGCCAAGGCCGAGGTCCAGGCGCAGAAGCAGGCCGCTGAAGCCGTTAAGCGGGATGCTGAGACGGAGAAGAAGGCCAAGATCCTGGAAGCCCAGGAAGAAATCAGGGATTACCGGCAGAAGGTTGAAGACGAGCTGAACAGGCGCCGCGATGAAGCGGCCCGCAAGGAAAACCGTCTTCAGCAGAAAGAAGATACCCTGGATCACCGCAGCAGCCTGCTCGATGACCGGGAGAAACAACTCACACAAAGGAAAGACCAAATCAAACAGCAGGAAGAAAAAGCCGCTGGTTTGCTGGAAGAAGCGCACGGGCTGGTCGAGAAGCAGAAAGACAAGCTGCTGGAAATCTCCCGCTTAGACGAAGAAGAGGCCAAGAAGATTGTCCTGGCCCAGGTCTCCGACCACCTGACCAAGGAGAAGGCGGAGCTGATTCGGGCTAACGAGGAAGAAATCAGTGCCAGAGCCGACCGCTTTGCCCGCCAAATCATCGTGGATGCCATCCAGAGCAGCGCGGCGGATACGGTCGTGGAAACGACCGTGTCAGTCGTGGACCTGCCAAACGATGACATGAAGGGGCGGATCATCGGCCGCGAAGGCCGGAACATCCGCTCTTTTGAAGCCATGACTGGGGTGGACTTGATCATTGACGATACGCCAAAGACGGTCACCTTGAGCGGTTTTGACTCCATCAGACGGGAAGTTGCCAAGCGGGCCCTGCAGAAACTGATCAAGGACGGGCGGATTCATCCGGCCCGGATCGAAGAGATGGTTGACAAGGCGCGCAAGGAAGTCAACGACGATATTTACGAGGCTGGTGAAAGTGCCTTGATGGAACTGGGCATCCACCGGATGAACCCGGAACTGGTCAAGATCCTGGGCCGGCTGAAGTACCGAACTTCCTATGGCCAGAACGTGCTGGCGCACTCGATTGAAGTCGGGAAGCTGGCCGGGACTATGGCAGCTGAACTTGGTTTGGATGAAAAATTAGCGGTTCGCGCGGGATTATTACACGATATTGGCAAGGCAATCGACCATGATATCGAAGGCTCCCACGTAGAAATCGGTGTTGAATTGACCCGGAAATACCATGAACCGGACCTGGTGGTCAACGCGATCGCTGCCCACCACGGTGATGTGCCGAAGCTCTCCTTCATCGCTGACCTGGTCGTGGCGGCGGACACTATTTCCTCCGCCCGGCCTGGGGCAAGAAGCGAAAGCTTGGAGAACTACATCCGCCGTTTGACGGAACTGGAAGACATTGCTGGCAGCTATGACGGCGTCAAGCAGGCATATGCCATCCAGGCCGGCCGGGAAGTCCGCGTAATGGTTGAGCCAGGCAAGATCTCAGATGATGAGACCACGGTTTTGGCCCACGAAATCCGGGACAGGGTCGAGAAAGAACTCGATTACCCGGGCAATATCAAGATCACCGTAATACGGGAGAAACGTGCCGTGGCAGTTGCCAAATAAAGCAGAAAGTCCAGATTGAATTCTGGACTTTTTTGTTAGCATTTGGCAAATCGCCTTAAAGCCCGGTATAATTAACTCAACTAGACTCAGAAAGCGGAATTTCATGTTTAAGATTATCGTTGACCTTTTTTTACTGGTGATCATCCAAGTAGCGATCACGCCTTTCATCCGGCGCCTGGCCTTTGTCCTGGGGGCGGTGGACAATCCTAACGCCCGCCGGGTCAACAAGAAACCCATGCCGACTATCGGGGGGCTGGGGATTTTCGTGACTTACAATATCGGGACCTTCATCTTGCTCAGAGAGCAGTTTCCGACCCACGAGCTCTTTGCCCTTTTGCTGGCGTCCAGCGTGATCGTCTTGACCGGGATGATCGATGATATTTTAGAACTCAAGCCCGGGCAAAAAATGGGCGGGATCTTCATCGCGGCTATGATTATCTACTTTTTGGCCGAAATCCGGATGACCGAGCTGAATATTCCTTTTACCGGCCAGACCATCAATTTGCCCTGGTATCTCAGCCTGCCGATTACCATCTTCTGGATCCTGGCCTTGACCAACGCGGTCAACTTGATTGACGGCTTAGACGGCCTGGCGGCCGGTGTGTCCTGCATCTCGCTTTTGACCATGGGGATCGTCGGCTACTTCTTCTTGCGTAACCAGGGCCTGTACGTGCCGATCGCCTGCTTTATGCTGGCGGCCTGCCTCCTGGGCTTTTTGCCTTACAACTTCAACCCGGCCAAGATCTTTTTAGGGGACACCGGGGCCCTCTACCTGGGCTTCATGATCTCGGTTTTAGCCTTAAAGGGCTTGAAGAACGTGACCTTTATTTCTTTGCTGGTACCGGTGATCATCTTGGGCGTGCCGATCTCTGATACGGTCTATGCCATGATCCGCCGCAAGCTGAACAAGAAGCCGATTTCCCAGGCGGACAAGCACCACCTCCACCACCAGCTGATGAACTTGGGCCTAACCCAAAGGCAGACGGTACTGGTGATTTACGCCCTGTCCTTGATCTTCTCCTTCGTGTCCATGCTCTTCCTCTTGTCGCCGATCTGGGCCATGGCCCTCTTGCTGGTCGGCCTCTTGATCGCCGTTGAGCTCTTCGTGGAATCGATCGGCCTTTTAGGGGAAAAATACAAGCCCCTCAGCCACTTGATTAACCGCCTGGTTTTACATAGCACCCACACTAAGGAGCCGGACGTTGAAGTCTGGCTCCAGGGCGAGGCCAAGCCCCGGAAGTGGCAAGAGCGGTCCAAGGGGGGGCACAAGCCTGCTGAGAAAAATAGCGGTAAAAAACAATAAAGCTGAACAGACAAAAGAAAATGACCAAGCAGAAATGCTTGGTCATTTTTGGTTAGAATCTTTTTTCTCCGCTTTTAACGGGAATTTCGTTACAGCGCTGGTCCCCCTTGATCAGATCGGGTTCCCCGTTTAAGAGCTCGGTTAGATCGCTGATAAAGGGGTCAATCTGGTCCAGGTAGATGGAAATGGTGATGTTTACGCCATATTCAGTGCCGGCAACGAAGACCTCTTTTTCCTTAAGGAAGTGGTCGACCTTGTCATAGCGGTTGTAGGGGATGGTAAAAATCAATTCCTGCTGCTTAACCCGCTTGACGATGCCAATGGCTTCAGCTGCCTCGCTGACGCTGGAAGAGTATGCCCGGATGAGGCCGCCGGCCCCTAATTTGATTCCGCCGAAATACCGGGTCACGACGACGGCGACATTCTTCAGGCCCATTAATTGCAGGGTCTTTAATTCCGGCACCCCGGCCGTACCGGCTGGTTCGCCGTTGTCGCTGCTTTTGACCCGGTCGTCATTAATGCCCAAGGTGTAGGCATAGGTGTTGTGGGTGGCGTCATGGTACTTTTTGCTGGTCGCGGCAATAAAGTCCCGGGCCTCTTCCTCATCCTGGACCCGGGCAAGAGTCGCGATGAAGCGGCTCTTCTTGATGACCAGCTCATGCTGGCCGTTTTCTTTGATTGTTAAAAAATCTGCTTCTTTTGACAAAAAATCATCCCTTTTTGGTGTATTAGTTAGTGGAGGCAAAAAAATGACAGAAGAAAAAGAATCTCTGGCCGGCCGCCAATGGCTGGTTGACAAAGTGGATAATAGCATAAAAGAGGGGCAGACGGCAATTCCCGCCATCGAAAATGGCATCTGCCAGCGCTGCGGCAGCTCATGCTGGGCCCGCCTGCCGTCGGGCTTTTTGTATTGCCGTGCTTGCGTGGGCCTGGGCCGGCTGGATGAGGGCAAGCTTTTGGTCCGCCAGGCGGCTGGCAGTCATTACCCGGCCAGGGCGGGGATGACCTGGACAGGGCAGCTGCAAGAGCGGCAGGAGGGTGTGAGCCGCTTTTTATTGGAGAAATTTGCCGCTAAAGAGGACTGCCTGGTTGAGGCCGTGACCGGGGCGGGGAAGACGGAGATGATTTTTCCCTTATTGGCTGAGGCTTTCAGCCGCGGCTGCCGGGTAGCCATTGCCACGCCCAGAATCGACGTGGTCAATGAGCTTTACCCCCGCCTAGTAGCAGCCTTCGGGGAGGTGGAGATCGGCAAGTACCATGGCCGGGAGGAAAAGGAAGCGGCCAATGAGCAGCTGGTCATCTGTACGACCCACCAGCTGCTGAAGTACTACCAGGCCTTTGACCTTTTGATCATCGATGAGATCGACTCCTTCCCATATGCCGGCAATCCCCAGTTGCATTTTGCCGCGGGCAATGCTGTTAAAAAAACGGGTAGCCGGGTCTTTTTGACGGCCACCCCGCCTGAGGACCTGCTAAAAGCGGCCAGTCAGGGGAAACTGGCCATCGTCAGGCTCAACCGCCGCTTTCACGGCTATCCCTTGCCTGTGCCCCGGCTGGACCTGTACGTCAAGCCTTTTTTGACCAAGGGCCGCCTGCATCCGAAATTAGCCCGGCGGATCAAAATGGCGGCCAAAAGCGGCCACCCCCTCCTGGTCTTTTTGCCCAGAATTGCCCAGATGCCCCAGTATTTTGCCGCTGTCAAAAGGCTCCTGCCCGACTTGCGCCTGTCAACCGTCTATGCCCAGGACCCGGACCGGCTGGAGAAGGTGGAAAAATTCCGCAAAGGCGACCTGGACCTGCTTTTGACGACCACAATCTTGGAGCGGGGGGTGACCTTTAAGCATGTTTGGGTGATCATCGTGGCCGCTGATGATGAGATTTATTCCGCTGCCAGCCTGGTCCAGATTGCCGGCCGGGTGGGCAGAGACAAGCAGGATCCGGACGGGCTGGTGCTTTTTTGCTACCGGCGCTACAGCCGGCAGATCAGAAGCGCGGTCAAGCAGATCAAGGAGATGAACTGGGGATGAGTCTTTGCCTTTTTTGCGACCAGCCTTTTACCGGAGATTTGGACATGAGGCGCCTGCTTTTGCCGGGCAAAAGCAAGACTTCCTGCCTGTGTCCATCCTGCCGCCAGCAGTTTGCGCAGATCGGCCCCGCCTTTTGCCCCCAGTGCGGCCGCCAGCAGGATAGCGGGGAAATCTGCCAGGACTGCCAGAAGTGGCGGCGGATCTACCAGGGGAATTTTTTGCACAACCAGGCCGTCTACTGCTACAACCAGGCCTTTCATGACCTGATGGTCCGCTACAAGCGCTACGGGGACTACCTGCTCTGCCAAGTTTTGCAGGAATTGGCCGCCCCTGCTGTCCAAAAATTAGCGGCCGACTACTACGTCCCGGTCCCGACTTCACCTGAGCACCGGGAAAAGCGGGGCTATGACACGGTCTGGGAAATTTTTACCCCCCTTTTGCCCTTAACGCCACTTTTAGCCAAGAAGGCTAGAGCTGGGGCCCAGGGGGAAAAGGACAAAAAAGCCAGGATGCAGGCCAAGCAAAATTTCTTTTTAAATCCTGAATTTAGGGGTACAATAACAGGCAAGATCATCCTTTTGGATGACATTTACACCACAGGCCGAACACTTTACCATGCGCGCGACGCGATTGAAACGGCTTTTCCTAAATGCCAGGTCGAAAGTTTTTCAATTAGTCGCTAAATATTTTCACAAAGCGCTTTCAAGTTTGGTATAATATGAGTGTAAAGAAACCGCGCAAGCGGGAAAGGAGATAATTATTATGTTAAAGTACAATGTTCGTGGCGAAAATATTGAAGTCACTGAAGCTTTGAGAGATTATGTTGAAAAGCGCTTGACCAAGTTGGAAAAGTACTTTGATCTGAGCCAGGACGTAATCGCTCATGTAAATCTGAAGGTATACCGTGACCACTCAGCTAAGGTTGAAGTAACCATTCCGCTTCCATACCTGGTTTTGAGAGCTGAAGAAACTACGGATGACATGTACCGCAGCATTGACTTTGTTTCCGAAAAGCTTGAACGCCAAATCAGAAAGTACAAGACCCGCGTCAACCGCAAGAGCCGTGAAAAGGGCGTTGAAGAATTCTTTATCCCTGAAGAAGCTCCGGTTGAAGAGGAGAAGGAAGAAAAGGCTCCAATGTTCAAGATTGTCCGCAACAAGCGGGTTAACTTGAAGCCAATGGACCCAGAAGAAGCCATCTTGCAAATGGACATGCTGGAACACGACTTCTTCGTCTTCCAAGACGCTGAAACCAACGGCACCAGCGTGGTTTACCGCCGCAACGACGGCAGCTACGGCTTGATTGAAACTAACGAATAGTTTCGCCGCTTATCCAACTGAATACTAAGGCTGCAAGCCAGGCAGGGCACGATAATTATTGTGCCCTGCTTATTTTTGTAGATTATTTTAATTTTTGGCATTTACATGTTAAAATTATTCTGTGATTTTAGACTAAATATCAGAATTAAGGACGATTAGATGGCAAACATTTTAAAGAAGTTATACAACGCTGATAAAAGAGAACTTAAGCGTTTTGAAAAAATTGCTGACCAAGTAGAGTCATACGCTGACCAAATGGCCGCTCTCTCTGACGAAGAATTGCAGGCCAAGACGCCGGAATTCCGGAGCCGGATTGAAAAGGGCGAAAGCTTAGACGACCTGCTGCCGGAAGCCTTTGCCGTATCCCGGGAAGCTTCCAAGCGGGTTCTGGGCCTGTACCCATTCCGCGTGCAGATCCTCGGCGGGATTGCCCTGCACCGGGGCAACATTGCCGAAATGATGACCGGGGAAGGTAAGACCTTGACGGCCACCATGCCGGTTTACCTCAACGCTTTGTCTGGCAAGGGCGTGCACGTTGTTACTGTCAACGAATACCTGTCCAGCCGTGACGAAACTGAAATGGGCCAGCTTTACCGCTGGCTGGGCCTGACGGTCGGCTTGAACCTTAGCACCATGTCCCCGGAAGAAAAGCGGGAAGCTTACGCCTGCGACGTAACTTACTCAACTAACTCTGAACTGGGCTTTGACTACCTCCGGGACAACATGGTTGTCTACAAGGAACAAATGGTGCAGCGGCCGCTTAACTACGCCATCATCGACGAAGTTGACTCCATCTTGATCGACGAAGCGCGGACGCCTTTGATCATTTCCGGTGAAGCTGAACAAGCCAACGCTGACTACGTCCGGGCTGACCGCTTTGTCAAGAAGCTGGTGGAAGACAAGAGCGACAATGACGCCGATGACGATGAAGACCACGGCGACTACAAGATCGACTGGCCAACCAAGACTATTTCCCTGACCAGAACCGGGATCCAGAAGGCCTGCGACCACTTTGGCCTCAAGAACCTTTACGACGTTGAAAACCAGAAGCTGGTCCACCACATCGACCAGGCTCTGCGGGCCAACTACATCATGCTCAAGGACATCGACTACGTTGTCCAAGACGGTGAAGTCTTGATCGTTGACTCCTTTACCGGCCGTGTTATGGAAGGCCGCCGCTACTCAGACGGCCTGCACCAGGCTATCGAAGCCAAGGAAGGGGTCAAGATCCAGGAAGAATCCCAGACCCAGGCCACAATTACTTACCAGAACTACTTCAGAATGTACCAGAAGCTGTCCGGGATGACCGGTACGGCCAAGACTGAAGAAGAAGAATTCCGTGAAATCTACAACATGGAAGTCATCACCATCCCGACCAACCGGCCAGTTATCAGACAGGACATGCCAGACCTGCTCTACCCGACCCTGGACTCCAAGTTCAAGGCCGTGGTTGACGAAATCAAGGAGCGGCACGCCAAGGGCCAGCCAATCCTGGTCGGCACGGTGGCCATTGAATCTTCTGAACGCTTGAGCCACATGCTGGACAAGGAACACATCCCGCATGCTGTCTTGAACGCCAAGAACCACGCCAAGGAAGCAGCCATCATCATGAATGCTGGCCAAAGAGGGGCAGTTACGATTGCCACCAACATGGCCGGGCGTGGGACTGACATCAAGCTGGGGCCTGGCGTCAAGGAACTGGGCGGTTTGGCCGTAATCGGGACTGAAAGACACGAATCCCGCCGTATCGACAACCAGCTGCGGGGCCGGTCCGGCCGGCAGGGTGACCCGGGTTACACCCGCTTCTACCTGTCCTTGGAAGACGACTTGCTGAAGCGCTTCGGGGGCGACCGGGTCAAGGACTTCCTTGACCGCCTGTCCGACAATGACGACGACAAGGTCATCGAAAGCCGCTTGATCACCCACCAGGTTGAATCAGCCCAAAAGCGGGTTGAAGGGAACAACTACGACACCCGGAAGCAGACCCTGCAATACGACGACGTTATGCGGATCCAGCGTGAAATCATCTACAAGGAACGGATGCAGGTTATCGATGAGCAGCAGTCCTTGAAGAGTGTCTTGATGCCGATGATTCACCGGACTATCGACCACCAAGTGGACATGTTCACCCAAGGCGACCGGTCGACTTGGCGCCTGGACTCCTTGCGCGACTTTATCGTTTCCAGCCTGGCCAGTGAAGAATACGTTGATTCAGAAATCGACTTCAAGACCTTCACGCCAGATGCCCTTAAGCAGCAGCTTTACCAGCTGGTTGAAGACAACTACCAGGAAAAGGAAGCTGCCCTGGCTGATCCGGAACAAATGCTGGAATTTGAAAAGGTGGTTATCCTCCGCGTGGTTGACGAACACTGGACCAACCACATTGACGCCATGGACCAATTGCGGCAGTCAATCGGCCTGCGGGGCTACGGCCAGCTGAACCCGCTGGTTGAATACCAGGACTCCGGCTACAACATGTTTGAAGAAATGATCAGCGACATCGAGTTTGACGTGACTCGCCTCTTCATGAAGGCTCAGATCAGAAACAACTTGAGTCGGTAATAAATCAGCAAAGAGGGGGCGGGAGCCTCCTCTTTTTGGTTATAATTGTAGTAAACAAAAAGAGTATTTTTAGCAAAGGAAAAAGACAATGGAAATCAGTGAAATTCAAAATGCTTTAGACGAGTTGCGGACCCGGCTTAACCACTTCAGGGGGTCTCTTTGACTTCGATAATATCAGCGAAAGCATTGAAATCAACGAAGCCAAGATGGCGGAACCGGGCTTTTGGGACAATCAGGAAAAGGCCCAGAAATTGATCAGTGAGACCAACCTGCTCAAGGAAAAGCGGGACTCCTTCCTGGCTCTGGAAAAAGACCTGACCGATGAAGAAACGGCCCTGGAATTGCTGCGCCTGGAAGCAGACGCGGACCTGCAAAAGGACACCGAAGACCAGCTGGCCAAGCTGCAGGAAGAGTTCCACCAGTATGAATTGAACCTGCTCTTGTCGGGCGAGTACGATGACCATAACGCCTTGATGGAAATCCACCCGGGGGCCGGCGGCACTGAAGCCATGGACTGGGGGAACATGCTGCTCCGGATGTACCAGCGCTATTGCGACTCCCGTGGCCTTAAGTTTGAAGTCAACAACTTTGAACCAGGTGATGAAGCCGGCTTAAAGAGCGTCAGCGTCCGGATTTCCGGCAAGAATGCCTACGGGCTGCTGAAGTCTGAACACGGCGTTCACCGCCTGGTCCGGATTTCGCCTTTTGACTCAGCCAAAAGACGGCACACTTCTTTTGCCTCGGTTGAAGTTATCCCCGAAGTCGATGACTCCATTGAAATCGACATTGACCCTAAGGACCTCAGAATTGACGTCTACCGGTCATCCGGGGCGGGCGGCCAGCACATTAACAAGACTTCCAGTGCCGTCCGGATTACCCACATCCCAACCGGGATCGTGACGACTTCCCAGGCCCAGCGGTCCCAGTTCCAGAACCGGGACACGGCCATGAATGAAATGCGGGCCAAGCTTTTCCACCTGGAAGAAGAGAAGAAGCGCAAGGAAAAGGCGGCCTTGAAGGGTGAGCAATTGGACATTGCCTGGGGCTCGCAGATCCGGTCTTACGTCTTCCACCCATACAGCATGGTCAAAGACCACCGGACCGGCTATGAAACCGCCGATGTGGGCGGGGTGATGGACGGGAAGCTGGATCCCTTCATCTACGCCTACCTGCAGTGGCGTTTGAGCCAGGAAAATCCAGAATAAGAGGAAAAATATGTCATTTACCACGATAATACTGCTGGTTTTGGCGGCGGTAGTCGCCCTGGCCCTGCTCTCGGTTTTCTTCAAGGCCTTGATTGCCTTGCTGCCGGTGGGCCTGGTCGTAATTTTGCTATTATGGCTCTACTACCGCTTTTACTGGCGGAAGAAATACAAGCTGCCCAGCCGGCCGGAGCCCGACAGGTTCAAGCCAGGCCAGGCAGATCCGGAGCGGCCGCGGAAACAGGCGCAAGATGTGACAGTGCGAGATGTTGATGATAGTGAGGTACATGATGACGAACACGGTAAAACTAACTGAGCTCATTAATGACAATTCCAACCTGCGGGTTCTGCAGGGACAGGAATGCGTGGCTGGCAAGAAGATTACGGTTTCCGACGTTTACCGGCCGGGACTGGAATTGAGCGGCTACTTTGACTTTTACCCGGCTGACCGGGTCCAGCTTCTGGGCAGAACGGAAATTTCCTACGCTGCCCGGCTGGACCACGACCTGCGCCGGAAAGTTTTTGAAAAAATCTGCCAGAAAGAAACTCCCTGCGTGCTGGTTTCCCGCAACCTGCCGGTGCCGGTTGAACTGAAGGAAGCGGCAGAAGCAGCCGGGACCCCGATCTTGATTTCCAATGACGCCACGACCTACTTGATGAGCATGATCACCCAGTACCTGGCCGTCAAGCTGGCGGAAAGAAGCAGCGTTCACGGGGTCCTGGTCGAAGTTTTCGGGATGGGGGTCCTCTTGACCGGGGAATCCGGGGTCGGCAAGTCCGAAACCGCCCTGGCCCTGGTGCAGCACGGTCACCGCTTGATCGCTGACGACCGGGTGGATGTCTACCAAAGAGACCACGAGACTGTGGTCGGGGAAGCTCCCCGTATTTTGAAGCACTTGATGGAAATCCGGGGGATCGGGATCATTGACGTCCTCAAGCTCTTCGGGATTGGGGCCATCAAGGATGAAACCGAGATCTCCCTGGTCATCAACTTGACCAACTGGAACTCCAAGGCCAACTATGACCGCCTGGGCTTCCAGGAAAACACCCGGATCATCTGCGGGATCGCGGTTCCCCAGGTCACTATTCCGGTCAAGGTCGGCCGGAACATGGAAAACATCGTGGAAGTGGCCGTCATGAACTTCAGAGCCAAGGCCATGGGCTTTGACGCGGCCAAGACTTTTGATGAAAACTTGACCAGCCTGATCGCGGAAAACAGTGAGGAAGAAAAAGGGGGTAAAGCAGACTAATGACTTTAGCACTGAATCCAATCGCCTTCAGTATCGGGGACATTCACGTCCGCTGGTACGGAATCATCATCGCCTGCGGGATCCTGCTGGCTACCTTCATGTCGATCAGAGAAGGGCAAAGACGGCAGATCATGAGCGATGACTTCATCGACTTGCTCTTGTGGGGCGTGCCGATCGGCTTTATCGGGGCCCGGATCTACTATGTCATTTTTGAATGGGGCTACTTCTCCCAGCACCCGGATGAAATTATCGCCATCTGGAACGGGGGGATTGCCATTTACGGGGGCTTGATCGCCGGGGCGATCGTCCTTTTGGTCTTCTGCTACCGGCGCTTCTTGTCGCCATTTCTAGTCCTGGACATCGTGGCGCCGGGCGTGATGGCGGCCCAGGTCCTGGGCCGGTGGGGCAATTTTATGAACCAGGAGGCCCACGGGGCCAAGTGCAGCCTGCAGTATCTGCAAAACCTCCACTTGCCCCAGTTCATCATCGACCAGATGTACATTAATGGCAGCTACTACAAGCCGACTTTTTTGTATGAATCTTTCTTTAACCTGATCGGTCTGATCATCATCCTCTCCCTGCGCCACAAGAAGCATCTTTTTAAGCAGGGGGAAGTCTTCATGCTTTACCTGGCCTGGTACTCCGTAGTCCGCTTTTTCGTGGAAGGGATGCGGACGGACAGCCTCTATATCTTTGGTGTCATCCGGGTTTCCCAGGCCCTCAGCCTCCTGCTTTTAATCGCTGTGGTTATTTTATTTGTCTACCGGCGTGTCAAAGTCAAGCCAAAGTGGTATCTTGAAGGAAGCGGTTTAAAATATCCATACGAGAGGTAGAAAAAATGACAAAAATTTCCGTTTTAGGCGCCGGTTCCTGGGGGTCAGTCCTGGCCTCCATGCTGGCTGACAACGGCCACGAGGTGGCCCTTTACGCCCACCGGCAAGTTATTGCTGATGAGATCAACCAAGATCACACTAACCTGCACTACATGAAGGACTGGACCTTGAACCCCAGCGTTTGGGCCAGCACCGACATGGGGCAGGTTCTGAAAGACTGTGACGTTATCCTGTTTGCCGTGCCGACCAGCGCGATCCGGTCAGTGGCTAAAGCGGTCCGGCAGGTCTTGGACGAAAATGGCCGCCAGCCTTACCTGGTTTCGGCCACCAAGGGGATTGAACCGGGGACTAAAAAGCTGGTTTTGCAGATTTTTAAAGACGAAATCTACCCAGACGGATTTGACAAGATGATCGTCCTGTCCGGTCCCAGCCACGCGGAAAATACCGCCCAAAAGGACCTGACGGCCATTACCCTGGCTTCAACTAGTCTGGACAACGCGGCCAAGATGCAGAAGATTTTTTCAAATGACTATGTCCGCTTCTACACCAGCAACGACCCAATCGGGGTCCAGGTCGGCGGGGCTGTTAAAAACGTCATCGCCATCGCGGCTGGGATCCTGGCGGGCCTGGGCTACGGGGACAATGCCAAGGCAGCCTTGATGACCCGGGGCCTGACGGAAATCACCCGCCTGGGCGTGGCCTTTGGCGGCCAGCCTTGGACCTTCAGTGGCCTGTCCGGGATCGGCGACTTGATCGTTACTTGTACCTCAGTCAACTCCCGGAACTGGCGCTGCGGCTACCAGCTGGGCCAGGGCAAGCCCCTGGACGAAGTCTTGGCCAACATGGGCCAGGTTGTTGAAGGGGCCACGACCGTCAAGGCCGTGTACGAAATCTGCGACAAGTATTCTTTGGACATGCCGATTTCAGCTTCCATCTACAAGGTCCTCTATGAGGGGGCCAAGATCGACGATGAGATCAAGCTGATGATGAGCCGGCAGATGGGACCGGAAATCAGAATTTAAAAGAGGCTTGCAATCTTTTGAAAATCCTGTATGATATTACTTATAAAAAGTAAGTGGCAAGGAGGCTGTTTATGACCAAAGAAGTTGACGTAGTAATCATTGGTGCCGGTCCAGCCGGCATGACGGCAGCAGTTTACGCGGCCCGGGCCAACCTGAAGACGGTCCTCTTAGACCGGGGGATTTACGGGGGGCAGATGAACAACACTGCCGACATCGACAATTACCCGGGCTTTGTGGAAGTTCAGGGGCCGGAACTGGGCGAAAAGATGTATCAGACCGTGCAAAACGCCGGGGCCAGCTATGAATATGGCGACGTCCAGGCCGTCAAGCTGGAAGGCGACTACAAGCGGGTGATTACGGACAGCGAGGAATACCTGGCTCCAGCCGTGATCATCGCGACTGGATCAGAGCACAAGCACTTGAACGTGCCGGGAGAGGAAACTTATTCCGGCCATGGTGTTTCTTACTGCGCCGTCTGCGATGCAGCTTTCTTCAGAGATGAAGACGTGACGGTGATCGGCGGGGGCGACTCGGCCATCCAGGAAGGGCTCTACCTGGCTCAGTCAGCCAAGTCAGTCACGGTCGTTCACAGAAGAGACCAGCTGCGGGCCAAGCCTGAACTGCAGGAGAAGGCCTTCAAGCACCCGAAGATCAAGTTTGTCTGGAACGCCCTGACTGAAGAAATCGTCGGCGAAGACGGCAAGGTCAGCGGGATCCGTTACAAGGACAAGGTCAGCGGGGAAGAAAAGGAATTTGCCACCAAGGGCGTCTTCATTTACGTTGGCGTTTTGCCAGTGACTAAGGCCCTGGATGGCCTGGACATCCTGGACGAAAACGGCTGGATTCCTACTGACGAATTGATGCGGACCCGGCAGGAAGGGATCTTCGCGGCCGGCGACGTGCGGCCAAAGGATTTGCGCCAGGTAACGACCGCCGTGGGCGAAGGCAGCGTGGCCGGGCAGGAAGCTTACAACTACCTGCAAGCCAAGGGCTTTTTGAAATAGATATTAAAAGCAGCGGACAAGTGGTCTGCTGCTTTTTTCTTTGAGCAAAATATTTCTAGAATCTATGTTCGGGTAGTAAAATAGATTACGACTGATTATTGCAAGTTTAAGGGGGAAAAAAGTGATTAAGCGGCAAGACAATAACAAATTTGAACTCGTCTCACCATATAAGCCGGCCGGTGACCAGCAGCAGGCCATCGACCAGCTGACGGCCGGTTTTCAAGCCGGCGATAAAGAGCAGATCCTCAAGGGGGCAACGGGGACGGGGAAGACCTATACCATGGCCAATGTAATTGCCAAAATGAACAAGCCGACCCTGGTCATTACCCACAACAAGACCCTGGTTGGCCAGCTCTACAATGAATTTAAGGAATTTTTCCCGAACAACGCCGTGGAATACTTCGTTTCCTACTATGACTACTACCAGCCGGAAGCCTATGTGCCCCAGTCAGACACTTACATTGAAAAAGACGCCTCGATCAACGACGAAATCGACCAGCTGCGGCACGCCGCCACCAGCGCCTTGATGTCCAGAAATGACGTCATCGTGGTGGCTTCCGTTTCCTGTATATACGGCTTGGGTGACCCAAGAGAATACGCGGCCAGCGTGTTAAACGTCTATACTGGCCAGGAATACGAAAGAAACACCCTGCTCAGAGACTTGGTCAACATCCAGTACGACAGAAACGACATCGACTTCCAGCGGGGCCGCTTCCGGGTCCGGGGCGACGTTGTGGAAGTTTTCCCGGCCGGCTATTCCGACCGGGCCTACCGGATTGAATTTTTTGGCGACGAAATCGACCGGATTGTTGAAGTTGACCCCTTGACCGGGGAAGTGCACGGGGTCAGAGACAGCATCTCCCTTTTCCCGGCAACCCACTTCATGACCAACGATGATCAACTGGCCGGGGCTATCGACCGGATCAAGGCTGAGATGGACGACCAGGTCAAGAAGTTTGAAAAAGAAGGCAAGCTGCTGGAGGCAGAAAGAATCAAGCAGCGGACCACCTACGACTTGGAAATGCTGAGAGAAGTCGGCTACACCAACGGGATTGAAAACTACTCCCGGCAGATGGAAAACCGCAAAGCCGGTGAGCCGCCATACACCCTTTTGGACTTCTTCCCCAAGGATTCCCTAATTTTAATCGACGAATCCCACGCCACCATGCCGGAAATCCGGGCCATGTACAACGGGGACAGAAACAGAAAGCAGACCTTGATTGACTATGGCTTCCGCCTGCCATCAGCCTTGGACAACCGGCCCCTAAAGCTGGAAGAATTTGAGCAGCATGTCAACCAGATCATGTATGTGTCAGCCACCCCGGGTGACTATGAATTAAACCAGACTAGCCGGATCGTGGAACAGGTCATCCGGCCGACCGGCCTTTTGGACCCGAAGATCGAGGTCCGGCCAATTGAAGGGCAGATCGATGACCTGGTTGCTGAAATCAACCTGCGGATTGAAAGAAAGGAACGGGTTTTTGTCACTACTTTGACCAAAAAAATGGCTGAAGACTTGACCGACTACTTGAAAGACCTGGGCATCAAGGTCCGCTACCTGCACTCGGACATTAAAACCCTGGAAAGAATGCAGATCATCCGCGACCTCCGCTTGGGCAAGTTTGATGTTTTGATCGGGATCAACCTGCTTAGGGAAGGGATCGACGTACCGGAAGTTTCCCTGGTGGCCATTCTGGACGCGGACAAGGAAGGCTTCCTGCGGGCCTACCGGCCGCTGATCCAGACCATGGGCCGGGCGGCCCGGAACGCCAACGGTGAAGTTATCATGTATGCTGACCGGATCACCGATTCCATGAAGCTGGCGATTGATGAAACGAACCGCCGCCGGGCCATCCAGATGAAGTACAATGAAGAGCATGGGATCGTGCCAAAGACCATCATCAAGCCGGTCCGGGACATGATCTCCGTGGTCAAGGCCGACAAGGAAGCCGAAAAGTCAGACTCCTTCGCCGACCTCAACTTCGACGAGCTGACGGCCAAGCAGAAGAAGCAGATGATCGCCAACTTGAAAGAGCAGATGCAAGACGCGGCCAAGCGCTTGGACTTTGAAAGCGCGGCTAACCTCCGCGACGCGATTATCGAATTGGAAGGCTCTGTAAGAAAACCGATTAAGAAGAAAGGCAAGGACTTCAATGGCAGATAGAAAGATTGTCATCCGCGGTGCCCGTGAGCACAATTTAAAAGACATCGACGTAACCATTCCTAAAGACCAGCTGGTCGTTATTACTGGCTTATCGGGTTCTGGCAAGAGCTCACTGGCTTTTGACACCCTGTACGCTGAAGGCCGGCGCCGCTACGTCGAATCTCTGTCCAGCTATGCCCGCCAGTTTTTAGGGCAAATGGACAAGGCCGACGTCGACTCAATCGACGGCCTTAACCCGGCCATTTCCATCGACCAGAAGACGACCTCCCACAATCCCCGCTCAACGGTCGGCACGGTTACTGAAATCAACGACTACCTCCGCCTGCTCTGGGCCAGGGTCGGCCACCCTTACTGCCCAAACGACGGCACCTTGATCCAGCGGCAGTCGGTTGACCAGATGGTGACCCGGATCCTGGATTTGCCGGAAAGAAGCAAGATCCAGCTTTTGTCCCCGGTCATCCGGGGCAAGCGGGGCGAGCACAAGGAGGTTTTCGCCCGAATCCGCCGGGCCGGCTATGTCCGGGTGATCGTTGACGGCGAGCTGCACGACGCCAGTGAGGAATTTGCTTTAGAGAAAAACAAGCGCCATGATATCGAAATCGTGGTTGACCGCCTGGTCATCAAAGACGGGATCCGGTCCCGCCTCTTTGACTCGGCTGAAGCAGCCCTGCGCCTGTCTGAGGGCTACATGGACGTTGACGTGATCGGGGGCGAGAAGCTCAGTTTTTCTGAATACTACGCCTGTCCTCTTTGCGGCTTTACAGTCGGGGAAATGGAGCCCCGACTTTTCTCCTTCAACGCGCCTTTCGGGGCCTGCCCGGCCTGCGATGGCCTGGGGATGAAGCTGGCGGTTGACCCGGACTTAGTGGTCCCGGACAAGGACAAGAGCTTGGCTGAAGGGGCCCTGGCTCCTTGGGCAGGGTCAAAGTACTACATGGGGATGCTGGAGCAGGCCTGCGCGGCTTTGAAGATCCCGATGGACAAGCCTTTTAAAAAGCTGACCAAGCGGCAAAGAGACATTATCTTAAATGGGTCAGACAAGGAAATCCACTTCCACCTGGAAGGGGACTTCGGGGTCAACGACACCAAGCAGCCCTTTGAAGGGGTGATCAACAATGTCGACCGCCGCTACGCCAAGCCAATGTCCAAGTTCATGCAGGAAGTCATGGGCAAGTACATAACTGAATTGCCTTGTGAGGTCTGCGGCGGCAAGCGGCTTAATGAGAAGGCCCTGGCCGTTAAGGTCAATGGCAAGAACCTGGCTGAAGCCAGTGACTTGTCAATCAAGGACGGCCTGGCCTTTTTCAAGGCAGTTGACTTAAGTGAGCAGGAAGCTGCTATCGCCAAGCCGATCCTAAAAGAAGTCTGCGACCGCTTGAATTTCCTGGTTAGCGTCGGCCTGGACTACCTGACCCTGTCCAGATCAGCCGGGACTTTATCCGGCGGGGAAGCCCAGCGGATCCGCCTGGCCACCCAGATCGGGTCCAACCTGTCCGGGGTTATGTATGTCTTGGATGAACCGTCTATCGGCCTGCACCAGCGGGACAACGACCGCTTGATCGCTTCTTTGAAGCGGATGCGGGACCTGGGCAACTCCTTGATTGTCGTTGAACACGACGATGAAACTATGCGGGCTGCTGACTACTTGATTGACATGGGGCCAGGGGCCGGCAGCCAGGGCGGGGAGGTTACGGCGGCCGGAACGCCGGAAGAAGTCATGGCCAATCCGAAGTCTTTGACTGGCCAGTACCTGCGGGGAGAAAAGTTCATCCCGGTACCATTGAAGCGGCGCAAGGGCAGCGGCAAGAAGCTGAAGCTGACCGGGGCGGCGGAAAACAACCTGAAGAATATCAGCGTCGAATTCCCTTTGAGTGAATTCGTGGTCGTGACCGGGGTTTCCGGGTCCGGCAAGTCCACCCTGGTCAACCAGATTTTAAAGCGGGTCCTGGCCCAGAAGCTCAACCACAATTCCGCCAAGCCGGGCAAGTATGACAAGCTGACCGGCTGGAAGAATATTGAAAAAGTGATCGACATCGACCAAAGCCCGATCGGCCGGACCCCGCGGAGCAACCCGGCGACCTACACCAGCGTCTTTGACGATATCCGGACCCTTTTTGCCCAGACCAATGAAGCCAAGATGCGGGGCTACACCAAGGCCCGCTTCTCCTTCAACGTCAAGGGCGGGCGCTGCGAAACCTGCCACGGGGATGGGATCCTCAAGATCGAAATGAACTTCCTGCCGGACGTCTACGTTCCTTGTGAAGTCTGCCATGGCCAGCGCTATAATTCTGAAACTTTGGAAGTGACTTACCGGGAAAAGAATATCGCCCAGGTCCTGGACATGACGATCAGTGAAGCTTGTGACTTCTTCGTTAATATTCCCAAGATCCACCGCAAGCTGCAGACCATCGTCGACGTTGGTCTGGGCTATGTCAAACTGGGCCAGCCAGCCACCACTTTGTCCGGCGGGGAAGCCCAGCGGATGAAACTGGCCAGCGAACTGCAGAAGTTATCGACTGGGAAAAACTTCTACATCCTGGATGAACCAACTACTGGCCTGCACACCGACGACATCAAGCGCCTTTTGGAAGTCCTCCAGCGCCTGGTGGACCAGGGCAACACGGTTTTGGTGATCGAACACAACTTGGACGTGATCAAGACGGCTGACTGGCTGATCGACCTGGGCCCTAACGGGGGCGAGCGGGGCGGCCAGGTGGTCTGCACGGGGACGCCGGAAGAGGTGGCAGACTGCCCAGAGTCCTGGACTGGCAAGTATCTCAAGCCAGTTTTGGGCCGGGACAAAGCTTTGACTGAAAGCAGTCTTGCAAATAAAGAAAAAGAATCTTAATCACGCCCTAAACCTTTTTTAGCAAAGTATTGTAAAATGAAAGCTGAAGCCAAATAATTGTCAGAATTTTTACTTCAGTGTGAAGGGGTGATTTTTATGTTTGATTCTGTCTACAACGAAAAACGCGGCTTTGACTGGGGCGTCTTCATCGCTGGGGTCATCTCCGTCGTTTTAAGCATTTTTCTCTTTGCCAACCCTGGCAAGGGCTTGCGGGGCCTGGTCATCGTTCTGGCCGTCTTGTTGATCATGCAGGGGAGCGCTTGGATTTCCATGTATGCCGGCTTTCACGGTATCTTTGGCCCGTCTTGGACGACCCTTTTATCGGGGATCTTTGACATTTTGATCGGGATCTTCTTCCTGTGGGATAACAAGGTCGGGGCATACACGATCGCGATCTTGGTGGCTATCTGGTTCATCGTCGACTCGGTGATCGGGATCGTCTTTGCCTGGCACCTGCGTTTCTTTGAGACCGGCTGGTATTTCTTCTTCAACCTGCTCTTGAACATCCTGGGCCTGGTCGTCGGGGTTATGCTTCTGCTCAGACCGATTATCGCGGTGATGAGCACGGTCTACTTGATCGCGATCTACCTGATGATCTTCGGGATAAATGAGATTGCTTTGGCCTTTATGCACCGTTAAGCATTTTAAACTGCCGATACTTAACAGATTGTTTAAGTGTTGGCAGTTTTTTTTGATGGTAAAATGAAAGTAAGCAGTAAAAAAGTGTAAGGAAAAAACAAAAAGCAGGGAGGCAATGGAAAATGGAGAAAAAGATTTATATTTCCTGCGACATGGAGGGCTGCGCCGGCGTTACCAGCTGGGAGCAAACCCATTATGGCCACAAGGGCTATGACCTGGCTTTAAAAGAGATGACCCGAGAAACCGTGGCCGCGGTCAAGGCCTGCCAGCAGGCCGGCTACCAGGTGACCGTCAAAGACGGGCATGAGGACGGGATCAACCTGGATCCGGCCCTGTTGCCGGCGGGCACGGAACTGATCCAGGGCTGGGACTCTTCACCAGAAGAAATGATGGCGGGAATTTCAACCGACTATGCCGGGGCAATCCATATCGGCAGCCACTCTCCGGCCGGCTCCAGCGAAACGCCCTTGGACCATACAGTGGAACATGGCTGGTATTCCTGGGTCAAGCTGAACGGGGAATTGGCCTCGGAATTTACCTTCAACAGCCTCTGCGCGGCCCAGTACGGGGTACCCTCACTTTTCCTGGCCGGGGATGCCGGAATTTGCCGGCGGGCTGAGGACTTTTGCCCGGGCATCGTGACCTGTGCCACTAAAAAAGGGGTGGGCAGCGCGACTGTCAATAAGAGCCCCCAGGAAGTCGCAGCGGGCATCGCGACCGGGATCAAGGAAGCCTTGGCGGGGCCCGGTGGTCTGCCGCTTTTAGCTGACGAATACCTGCTGGAATTCTGCTTTTCTTCAGCAGGCCGGGCCAGAGCCGCTTCTTTTTACCCGGGAGCTGAGCGAGCAGGCGAGCGGATCGTTTCCTACCGGGCCAAGAGCATTATGGAACTCTTGACGGCGAAAATGTTCATGACGGAAATCTGAGGTGGAAGATGGGCTTAAAAGGAGAACTGTTTTTGCCCCGGGCTTATCAAACCGGAGAGAAAAACGACATAACCGATGTTCCGGGGATCAAGGTGGGCCAGGTGACCCTGCGAAAGGGCGGGGTTAATACCGGCGTCACGGCAATCTTGCCCGGGAGTGATATTTTTAAGCAAAAAATGCTGGCCAGCGGCCAGGTCATCAATGGCTTCGGCAAAACTACCGGCCTGGTTCAGATCAATGAGCTGGGTACTTTGGAGACTCCGATTCTCATGACCAACACCCTGGCCGTGGGGACCTGCTGGACGGCCTTGACCCGCTACATGCTGGACCGGAACCCGGATATCGGCCTCACAACCGGGACGGTTAACCCGGTCGTAATGGAGTGTAACGACGGTGATTTGAATGATATTAGGTCCCTGCCGGTTAAAGAGAGCGATGCTCTGACGGCTTTAGCTTTAGCTGAGGGTAATCCGCCCCTGCTGGAAGGTAATGTCGGTGCCGGAACCGGTATGCGCTGTTTAGGCTTTAAGGGCGGCATCGGGTCAGCTTCACGGCTTTTGGAACTGGGCGGGAAAAAATATCACGTAGCCAGCCTGGTCTGCGCCAATTTCGGGGCTTTTGGCAAGTTGCGGGCTGGCAGCCGCCTTTTGGGCCAGGAACTAAAAGATGCCGTTTTGGCCCGGGCGAAAGCAGAAAATAACCAGCTTTATGCCCGCTATCAAAAAGACCAGGGGTCAATCGTGATGGTGATCGCCACCGACCTGCCTCTCTCCAGCCGGCAACTAGGCCGCCTGGCCCGCCGGAGCGCGGTTGGCTTAGCCAGAACCGGGTCGTATATCGGCGATGGTTCTGGCGACATTGCCCTGGCTTTTTCCACGGCGCAAAGGGTCAGCCATTTCGCTAAAGAAGCGGAAAGCTTTAGCTTTTTGCCGGACAGCCATCTGGACCCGGTCTTTGAAGCCGGGGCGGAGACAATCGAAGAAGCGGTCTTGAGTGCCTTGGTCCACGCTGAGACCTTGACTGGTTTTCAAGGGAGAAGGGTCTACGGCTTAGGGGATTTTTTATAAAAATAGTGGAGAATAGGAATGCAGCTAGGGCAAAATAATTGCCAAGACGCGGCACGCCCGGTATGATAGAGTTTAACGTTTTATGGGAGCAATACGGAATCATGCATGAAAAACACAAGAAACAGCTGTTGATTTTGACGGGGATGAGCGGGGCCGGCAAGACGGTCGCCGCCCACTCATTAGAAGATGTCGGCTACTTCGTGGTTGACAACCTGCCCCCGGAATTGCTGGGCAATTTCTGGGACTTGATGAACACCTCGGAAGACTTTGAAAAAGTTGCCGTGGTGATCGACCTCAGGGTCAAGTCCTTCTACAAGGACCTAATCGACGAAATCAACTCCCTGGAAGACAGCGGCCAGACCCAGGCCACGATTGTCTTTTTGGAAGCTTCTGACGACACCTTGGTGGCCCGCTACAAGGAAACCCGCCGCCTGCCGCCTTTAGCGGAAAACGGCCGCCTTTTAGACGGGATCCGGGATGAACGCCGCATTTTGACTCCGGTCAGAAACCGGTCCAACTACATTTTGGATACCTCCAAGATGACGACGAAGGAACTGAAGCAGAAGCTGCAGAGCAAATTCGGGGAACTCCACAAGCCAAAATTCGGGATTGAGGTTATGTCCTTCGGCTTCAAATATGGAATGCCAATTGACGCTGACATCGTCATGGATGTCCGCTTTTTGCCTAATCCCTTCTACATTCCGGAACTGCGTCCCTTCACGGGGCTGGACAAGCGGGTCTTCAACTATGTCATGGACAAGGATGAAACCAAGGTCTTTTATGGCAAGCTGCTGGACCTCTTGTTGACAGCAATTCCCGGCTACATTGACGAAGGCAAGGAAAAACTGACGATCGCCATCGGCTGCACGGGCGGTCAGCACCGCAGCGTTTCGATCGCCCAGCAGCTGGCGCGCGACTTGTCTGAAAAATATCCGGTTGACATTACCCACCGGGAAATCAGCCGTTATCTCAGAAAGTAGGAATTCAGCATGTCTTTTGGCGAAAACAAGATCATCCGCATCATCAAGCGCCGCCGGCCCCGGGTGGTCGTCATCGGCGGGGGGACCGGCCTGCCAGTCATTTTGCAGGCCTTGAAAAAGCAGGACGCGGAGATCACGGCGATCGTGACCGTCTCTGACGACGGCGGGTCATCCGGGATCATCCGCAACTACATCAACGTCGTTCCCCCGGGCGACATCCGCAATGTCCTGGTTTCCTTGAGCGACCTCTCGCAAGAAAAAAAGCAGATCTTCCAGTACCGCTTTGAATCAAAGGACTCCTTTTTCTCCGGCCACGCCATCGGCAACTTGATCATCGCGGCCTTAAGCGAGATGCAGGGGAATATTTTTGACGCTGTCCAGAACTTATCAGCCATGATGGAGGTTGATGGTCACATTTATCCTTCTGCTAACGAACCTTTGACCTTGAACGCGGAATTCATGGACGGCAGCCAGAGCAGCGGGGAAGTGGAAATTACCAGCCAGCACAAGCAGATCAAGCGGGTCTGGGTAACAGCTGATGACGGTGAGCCGGCAGCTCCCAGTCCGGTGATCGAGGCCATTATGCAGGCCGATGCTATTGTCCTGGGGCCAGGGTCCTTGTTTACCTCGATTCTGCCGAACCTGATGATCCCGAATGTTGGCCAGGCAGTCCGGGAGACTAAGGCTGAAGTGGTTTACGTCTGCAACATCATGACCCAGGCCGGGGAAACGGTGGGCTTAAGCGATGCCGACCACGTCCGGGTCATCAACCAGCACCTGGGCGGCAATTATATCGACACTGCCCTGGTCAATGGGGCCCGGATCGACATGACCAAGTTCCATCCGGAAGACTATGATGAGTATTTAAAGCCGGTCGCCAACGACTTTGCCGGCCTGCAGGAACAGAACTGCCGGGTGATTACGGATGACTTTATCGACCAGCGAAGCGGCCTGGTCTTCCATGACGGCGACAAGGTGGCCAGGGAAATCATTGACCTGGCCCTGCAGGAAATGTTTAAGAGAAAGTAGGAAGTTAATGGCGAGTTATGCCAGTGAGGTAAAAAAAGAACTGACTTCAATCGAGGTCCATCCCGAGCATGCCAAGGCGGAACTGGCGGCCTTTTTGCGGATGAATGCGGTTTTGAGCCGGCATGGCGGGCAGATGAGCCTGGACATCGTGACGGAAAACCCGGCCATTGCCCGGCGGATTTTTTCCCTGATCAAGACGGCCTACGGCTTTGAGCCCCAGCTGATCGTGACCCGGAAGATGAAGCTGAAGAAGAACCACCAGTATCTGGTCAGAGTGGCCCAGATGGTCAGCGAGATTATGGCGGATTTAGAGATCTATTCCCCGAAAAAAGGCTTCATCACCGGGGTGCCGGACAAGATCAAGTATTCAGAGCAGCGGTCAATGTCCTACCTGCGGGGGGCCTTTTTGGCCAGCGGCAGCGTCAACAATCCGGAAACCAGCCGCTACCACCTGGAAATCTATTGCACCTATGCCAACCACAGCCAGGATCTGCAGAAGATCATGAACAAGTACTTTGACCTCAATGCCAAGGTGACGGCCCGCAGAAGCGGCAGCATCGTCTACTTGAAAGAAGCGGAAAAAATCGGCGACTTCCTTCATGTGGTCGGGGCGGTCAATGCCATGCTGGCCTTTGAGGACCTGCGGATCATGCGGGACATGCGCAATTCCGTCAACCGCCTGGTCAACTGCGACACGGCCAACCTCCGCAAGACGGCCGGCGCGGCAGCCAAGCAGGTGGAAGACATTGAATTGATTGACCAAAAGCAGGGCCTGGAGTCTTTGCCGGAAAAGCTGGCCAGCCTGGCCCGCTTCCGCCTGCAGCACCCGGAACTTTCCCTCAAGGAACTGGCTGAGCAGGTTCCCGACGGGCCGATTTCCAAGTCCGGGGTTAACCACCGCTTGAAGAAATTGCATGAGATCGCGGAAAACCTCCGCTAATAATAAGACAACAAAAAATCCAGACGGCTATTTCAGTCGTCTGGATTTTCTTTTCCCGATAAGCGGATTACTTGTTTTGGTTGACCATGATGTCGTCAATCAAGCCGTAGTCCTTGGCTTCCTGAGCGGTCATGTAGTGGTCGCGTTCAGTGTCGCGCTTGATGGTTTCGATGTCCTGGCCGGAGTCCTTGGCCAAGATTTCATTGATCATCTTTCTGGTCTTCAAGATTTCTTCAGCGGCAATTTGGATTTCCGTGGCTTGCCCTTGCGCCCCGCCCAAAGGCTGGTGGATGAGGACAGTAGCGTGCGGCAGGGCAAAACGCTTGCCCTTTTCGCCTTCAGCCAAAATGATTGAGGCCATGGAAGCTGCCATACCGGTGGCAATGGTGGAAACTGGTGACTTGATGAAGTTCATGGTGTCCACGATAGCCATGCCGGAAGTGATCACACCGCCTGGTGAGTTGATGTACATGTAAATGTCTTTAGTATTGTCTTGCGCGTCAAGGAAAAGCAGCTGGGCAATGATGGAGTTGGCCATTTGGTCGTTAACTTCACCGCTCAGCATGATGATCCGGTCCTTCAGCAAGCGGGAGTAAATGTCATAAGCGCGTTCGCCGCGGGCCGTTTGTTCAATAACTGTAGGTACTAACATAATTTTCCTCCTAGTGATTGGATTAGCACTCATTTGGATATAGTGCTAATTAAAACACTCCTGGCCGGGTCTGTCAAACTTGGCGCACTCTTTTTCAAAAAATAAACTGGTGCTATAATGTCCTTGTGTGAAAAGGCTTTTTTAGCTGGAAAGAATCTAATTTATATAGAAAGTGAAAAAGAAATGGATAAGAAACTGCTCTGCTTGCTCCTGCTGGCGGCGGCCTTTATTGGCCAGGCCTAAACGGCCCAGGCGGCCACGGTCAGCAAGATGCCTGGCACGAAAAACATGGGGATCTATGCCAAAGTAACCAAGAAGGGCGCCAGCAAGAAAGTGACGACCACTAAGTACTTTAAGTACAGCAAGATCCAGTCAACGGCCAGCAAGAAGACCAAGAAGGGCTATGAGCTGATTGAGACGGTCTGTGAG
>NZ_KV793127.1:0-7548 GCF_001808415.1 Lactobacillus sp. HMSC08B12
GTTGATAACACTTGACTTAGAGTAGAAAAATAAAAAGATCGACCTCAGTCGATCTTTTTAACATTCTTGATATTGGATTCACTGGAAATATAGTGGGGTCGGTGCTTGCTTTCCATATAAATCTTGGCCAGATACTGGCCAATCACGCCCAGGCTGAGCATGACTAGACCCCCGATGAAGATCACCACGCAGATCAAGGAAGCCCAGCCGGCTACCGGGTCCCCGTGGATCAAGCGCCGCAGGATGATCACGACCAACATGATAAAGGCTACGCCCGTCATAATAAAGCCCAGCCAGGAGGACAGTTTCAAGGGTACCAGGGAGAAGTTGATAATCCCGTCAATCGCGTATTTAAACAGCTTCCAGAAGTTCCACTTGCTTTCGCCAGCCACTCTCTCCACGTTTTCATATGGCAGCCAGTAGGTCTTGAAGCCAACCCAGCCAAAGATCCCCTTGGAGAAGCGGTTGTATTCGCTCATCTCCACGATCGCGTCGACCATGTCCCGCTTCATCAAGCGGAAGTCCCGGGCGCCATCGACCACGTCGGCATCGGAAATCTTATTGATGATCTGGTAGAACTTGCGGGCAAACCAGCTTCTGACTGGCGGTTCCCCCTTCCGGTCCTCCCGTCTGGTCGCCACGCTGTCGTATTCGCCTGAGTCCAGGATCTTGATCATTTCCGGCAGAAGCGCTGGCGGATCCTGCAGGTCAGCGTCCATTACGGCCACATAGTCCCCGCTGGCATTGACGAAGCCCGCGTACATGGCCGCCTCCTTACCGAAGTTTCTTGAAAAAGAAATATAGAAGACATGGGGGTCTTTTTCCGCCAAGTCGTGCAGGATCTCCAGGGTCCGGTCTTTTGACCCGTCATTGACAAAAATCAGCTCATAGTCGTCTGGCAACTTTTCCAAGACTTCGCTGGCTACCGGATAAAAGAGCGGCAGAGCAGCTTCTTCATTGTAGCAAGGAACAATAATTGAAATCTTCTTCATTATTTTTGCTTTTTCCCTTCCCTTTCTGCATTCTTCCCCTTAAGTTTAATCCCTAAGCCCAGGCAAATAAAGCCTGGCCAGGATAAAAGGGAGATCGCCAAGAGCAGCTTCAGCCACAGGGGAGTCACGAATTCCAGGTAAGCCACGTTCTTACCCTGGCGGCTGGCTACTTTTGGCGCGCCAATCCGGCTTCTTTCATACTTGGTCAAAACTTTGCCGTTGACCGTCAATTTCGACTGGGCATAAGTAACGACCGGCAGGCGCTTCTTTTTGCCCTTGCTAGTCCAGGTCAGCTTGACTTTTCCCCCCTTGAGGATCTCAAACTTAATTGGCTTTCTAACCTTGTGATTTAAAACCGTCTTGTCGTAAGAGCGGGCGGCCTTATTCGTCTGCTCTTGCCAATATTCCTTATTTTTGTAGCCATCTGCCCAGCCGGTAATAACCGGCTTAGGGTCAAATTTGTAAACTGGCAGGTAGTCAGCGATTGGCTTTTTAGTCAAAGTCAAAAACTTACGCAAGTCATTCGTGTGCGTGGCCGCGTTGGCCTGCCGCATGGCCTCTTTCCGGGCGGGAGTCATGGCGATCAAACCTGACTTGGTCTTCTTGTTTTTATGCTTGCCTGGATTGGTGACTTCATGGCCAAAATTAGTGCTGGCATTATGACCAACATTGTTCAAATAGCCGTTCCAAGCATCAGCATTCATGTAACGGACCATGCTGCTCGTAGTAAGGGCTAAAGCCGCACCAATTAGACCATAAACCAGCCAGGAGAAGTGCTTGGACTTCTTCAGCAGGATTTCTGCTGACATCCCTATCCCGATCAATAGCAGAGGATAAGCGATGCAGGTGAAACGGGACGGAAACTGCAGGTAGCGGGCCAAGGCTGGCAGGCGGTTGGAGATCCGTTCCCAAGGCAGGAGCCGGGAAGACATAAAGAGCCAAAAAGCGCCATATAAAGTAATATAGCTGTTCAGGTGGTCTTTTTGTCTTTGCCAGACGGCATAGAGGATCTGGCCGGCAAAGATGCAGAAGAGCCAGTAAGTCAAACCGTCTCTTTGGTTGTAGCCCAAAAGCCCCCTTGGCGCGACTGCCAGGTAAGTGTGCTTGAGGTGCAGGGCATTGGCCATCATATTCATGGTCGATGGCGCCGCCAGACTGTTGGTCTTGGACAGCCATAACAGGGGAGCCAGGGTGTTTAAGGCCAGCAAGACCGCCAGGCCCACGGCCTGGCAAGTCTCCAGCCACAACTGCCGCTGCCCCTTGTTTTTAATCAAGACATAAAGCCAGGCCGGAAGCAAAAAGGCCATATACATCACGGCCGTCAGCAGGTGGACTTCCAGCGCGAGGGCCATTAAGAGACCCATTTTGACCCAGGGGATTTTTTTCTCGGCAAAAATCATATCCGCGGCTACTAGAATGCCATAAGGCATCATAGCAGCACTGATCCCGGAGAAGTTGGTTGCCCCCTGCCATCGGGGCATCCAGCCAATCGTCAGATAGAGCATGGCCAAAATCGTGGCCACTGACCGCCGGCTGTTAAAGCGGCGCAAGGCCCGGTACATGCCGATCCCCCCAACCGCGTAGACGATAAAGGAGCTGACTATCTGATACCGATACCAGGTCTTAACGAGCAATAAGAGCAGGCCGTTGGCGTAGGCAAACAGCGGCCCGTACAGGGCATTGATCACCCGGCCTGAGTGACCGTAGCCATACATGCTCATGAACCAGTTGAAGTTGCCGTGCTTGATCTGTTCCGCCGTTTCATAGAAGCGGTTATAGTGAAAGATCGTATCTGAACCGATGATGACGTTCCCGGTCAGCATCTGCCGGAAACAGAAATACGCCGCTAGCAAAAGCAGGGCCGCGTAAGGCAAGTAGGCTTGGTATTCAAGCTTGCGTTTTTTATTCTCTTTCATTTCAAATTTCATCTCTTTTAAAATTTCATCTCTTTCCCTCAACTTCAGCGGCTTTTTGCCGCTACCGATATAAATTTCAATGCATAATTTTACTGGCTTATAGGATAGCTTTTCAAGCAGCTGTTTACAAGCTGCTTCAATTGTTTTTAATGGCCGTCTATGATTATTTTCATTTTTTAAAGCAGACCAAAAAAGCAGCTGCTTCTGGCGGGCTGCTCTTTAGGCAGTGTATATGTATGTTGTGTATATCAGGGAAAGAAAAATATAAGAAATATGAGTTATAGACAAGTTCTTTCAGCTCGTCTACGGTTCTTATAGTACACAGGAAGTTTGAATAATCTATGATTGTCCCGTTGCTCTTCAATGAACTTTTTCTACAGGTCAACTGCCTGGCCATTGACCGTAATTTGGTAGGTCAAATCAGCCAGGTTGACCCGGGTTAAGACGATTTCATGCTCGCTTGGAGTGGCAACTTCAAGCAGCCCTGCCAGGTCAAAGGCGGCTTCGCTGTTTCTGAATTCCAGCAGCTTCAAGAGCTTGGCCACGACTGGCCGGTCAACTTCATGGGCGATCTCTTCCAGGCTGTAGTAGTGGCGGTTGATATTACGGCCTTCCTTGCTGCTTTCCAGCAGGTCCAGGTCATTTTCCCCCGCCAGCAGGCCAACGTAATAGATCTGCGGAATTCCCGGGGCAAAAATCTGCAAGAGCCGGGCCAGGAAGTATTTCCGGTCATCATTGCCCAAGGCTGAGTAGTAAGTCGTGTTGATTTGGTAGATGTCCAAATTGTTGTATTCAGCTGATGAGTACTTGCGCTTAACGTTGGCCCCAACCTTGTACAATTCCTGGGTCGTGTAGTCGATCTCTTCATCAGTCAAGATGTCTTTGGCATCGACCACACCCAAGCCGTCGTGCGTGTCCAGGGTCGTAAACTGCTTCATCGGGCACTGCTTGAGCCAGGCAGCCAACCGCTGGCTCTTGCCCGTGTAAAGGGAGTAGAGCAGGACCATTGGCAGGGCAAAGTCGTAGATAAAGTAGCCATGGTCACTGACCTTTTTAGGCAGGGTATAGTGCTCATGGATTTCTGGCAGAATCTGCGCGTCAGTCCCAGCCAGGTCTTGCCGGACCTCTGCCAGCAAGTCCCAGATCTCCGGATCAACGAAGAAGTCACTCGTGTCCAGCTTCTTGACCGCGTAAGCAAAGGCATCCAGGCGGATCAAGCTGGCGTGGTGCTTGGCCAACTGCTACAAGGTTTCCTTGACGAAGCGTTTGGTAACTTCCGTCCGCACGTCCAGGTCAATCTGGTCCGGGCCAAAAGTATTCCACATCTTTTCATGGCTGCCGTCCGCGAATTCCAGGTCTTCCCAAGGGGCCTTGTCCTTGCGCTTGTAAATCAGGTCCAAGTAGTAGTCAGAGTGAGCTGAAATGTGGTTGATCATAAAGTCAAACATCAAGTAATACTACTCACCCAGCTTTTCCACATCAGACCAATCGCCAAATTCCGGCGCGACTTTTTCATAAGTCATCGGGGAAAAGCCCCGGTCGCCGTGAGACGGGAAGAAGGGCAGAATGTGAATCCCGCCGATCGCCTTGGAGAAATACCGGTCCATCACATAAGCCAGGTCGTGCAGGTCATGGCCCAGGCTGTCAGGATAAGTTATCAGCATTGCTTTATTTTGCAGTTTCATTTTTACCTCATTTTCATTTTAAAGCGCTTTATTACTGTGCTAACCCCAGTTTACAAGGGCGGAGTCCATTAAGAAATTTCCGGCAGCTTTTTTGCAGCAAAATCTGCTTAAAAGCTTATAATATCAACTGTCAGACCAATTGTTTTTTGCAGTTTGAAAGGAGCTTAATAGCAGCATGAAAGTCACTCTTACTGAAATCGCCCAGCTGGCCGGCGTCTCCGTTGCTATGGTTTCCCGCTATTTCAAGTAGCAGCATGTCAGCCCCGCCAACCAAGCCAAAATTGCCCAAGCCGCCAAAAAGTTGCACTACCAACCCAAAAAGGCCAGGTCTAAGACCATCCTGGTCCTCTTGCCCACCATCAGCAACCCGCTCTACGCGGAATTCTACGAGGCAGTCCAGGGGAACTTGGAACAGCTGGGCTATGACAGTCAGCTGCATGTCGGCCTAGCAACCGCCTACCTCAAGCTCTTGAAGGGCGATGAATTCGGCGGCATGATTACCAGCTTGCCAGAAACTCCCCTGCCTTTGGCCAGAAAGCTCCCGACGGTTTCTTTTGACCGGCCTATTTCCCGGGAAATACCGCTAGTCAGTTGTGACAATTATGGCGGCGGCTGCCTGCTGGCTCAGGCTGTTTTAAAGCGGGGAGCCAAGCAGATCCTGATCCTCTGCGGCCGCCAGCAGGACCTCTCCCCCATCAACGAGCGCCTGCGCGGCATGATGGATTATTTCCAGAAGCAGCAGACCAGCTTTGAGACGGCTTATCTGGACTTCACTTCCGGCAACCTGCTCAAGCAGGTTCGCCTGGCCAAGTTGCTGACCGGACAAAAGTACGACGCCATCTGCTGCAGCGATGATATCACCGCCTTGCTGGTCAAGCAGCGAGTCCGCCAGCTGGGCTACCAGCCTTTGCTAACAGGTTTTGACGGCTCCAATTTTGTCCGCAATTTTTTTCCGGACCTGCTGACCGTTAAGCAGCCGATTAAGGACCTGGCAGCCCTGACCTGCCAGTTGCTCGACCAGCGCCTGCGCCGGGGCCATTTCCCCAGCGGCCATAAATAGGAATTGCCGGTCACTTTGCTAGATTTGTGAACTATTCACTTACTTTTCCCTAGAAAGTTTGTTAAATCTAGCGATGAAAACGCATTCATGCTCAAAAAATCACGATTCCCTATATCTTTTTGCCGGCTATAGGTATATAATTATTAGCTGTTATGTACCTTAAAAATTATCTACTGCAAGGAGAATAGGATTTTGATACACAACTTGTTAAATGAGTTCCTGTCTACCGGGCTCATGATTCTTTTCGGTGTTGGCGTGCACTGCGATGACGTTTTGAACAAGACCAAATACCACGGCTCAGGCCACATTTTCGCCATTACGACCTGGTCATTTGGGATTACCGCCTGCCTCTTCATCTTCGGCGGCGTCTGCATGAACCCAGCCATGGCTCTCTGCCAGGCTATCCTAGGGATCATCCCATGGTCCAGCTTCATCCCTTATACTCTGGCTGAATTCGCCGGTGCCTTTGCCGGGGCTCTTCTGGCCTACTTCATGTATGCTGACCACTTCAAGGCTTCCAAAGACACCATCGACGGCGTGGCTACCCGGAACATCTTCTCCACCAACCCTAACCTGCGTAACCTGCCACGGAACTGGATGGTCGAAATGATCGCCACTACCATCTTCTTGAGTGGTATCCTGGCTATCGTGGCCAACTACGAAAAGTTCGGTTTCACTCCACTCCTTGTGGGTCTCTTGGTATGGGCAATCGGTATGGGCCTTGGCGGTACTACTGGCTTCGCCATGAACCAAGCCCGGGACTTGGGCCCTCGTCTGGCTTACCAAATCCTGCCAATCAAGAACAAGGCCAACAACGACTGGCAATACGGCCTGATCGTACCAGGTACCGCGCCATTTGCCGGTGCCGTACTGGCTGCCATGTTCGTCAAGTACTTCTTGAAGCTGACTTTCTAATTCAAGAAATATTGAACGTAAACATAAAAGAAAAAAGCGCTGGACCGCGACGTCCAGCGCTTTTTCGCGTAAAAAAATAGATATAGATGCGGCCCGGAGACCGCGTAATTTGCTTGTCTTGGAAAGAATAAAAAAAGTATGGAATCAATAGATCAAGATCTCTTGATCTATGGCTTAAATGATACGGGGGAAGTATGAATGATCTATGACGACTTTCTTGCTTTTCTCCTAGGAAAACTTTTATTTTTTACCTTGATTGACTCCCTAAATCTGCCCTTAAACAGCCGTTCTTACATTTTCTTCAAAGTGTAAAGGGTGGAAAAACGGGCTTGCTGCCTCCTTGCTCCTGGTCAGCACTCCTTTGGCAAAGCCCTTAAGCTAATACTTGCAAGGCGCCGAGCAAGAAAAAATTAAGGAGTGCGAAAAAATGAACATGCAAATCAATCAAGCAATGGACCAAGCCTGGGAAAGGCGGAAATTAGTCGCCGGAGCCTTGAAAACGGCCCATGTCTACCGGAAGTGTGCCGATTACGAGGACCTTTTTCAAGAAGGCCTGATCGTCTACGCCCAATGCCTGCAAGAAATGGCTGACCAGCCGCAAGAAGAAGCTGACAAGCTGGCCTTCCGCAAGGTCTACTGGCGGATCCTTGACCTGCTCCGGCAGAAGAAGCGGCAAAGAGACCACGACGAACCACTACTGGCTGCCGCCTTTGTTGGTCAGGCCGACCAGCACAATCTGCTTCTTAAGGAAGCCTGGAAGAAGCTGTCGACTAGCGAAAAGCTGCTTTTAGGCCAGAATCTTCTGGCTGGCCGCAGCCTCAAGGAAACGGCCGACTTAATGAATATTCCCTACCGGACGGCCAGCCGGATTAAGAAGCAGGCCCTGGAGAAACTCCGCCGGCAGTTAGCCTGAATTATTATAAAGAAACAAAGCAAAGCCCCCGCGACCGCGCAATGTCATTAAGTTAAGACATTGACTC
>NZ_KV793128.1:0-19402 GCF_001808415.1 Lactobacillus sp. HMSC08B12
CGCAACGTTTTATATCTTACTCGCTTGTTGGCTTCTTGTCAACAAGTTTTCGATATTTTTTTGCCTTCAATTGCCTTTCTTTACGAAAGCGCTTCTTGCTTGCATTGAAGACATTTACTACTTTACCTTGTTTTTTCTTTTTCGTCAACTTTTGCCTTTTAATTGTCTTTTCTGCCAAACGCCAGGAGGTGTTGTAAAGGTTGTTTCCTTTTTTGTTTTTCAAAATCCTCGCGCACTTTTGGAAAAATTGCTTTTTCGGAAAAATTGTTCGGATTTTATATCTTTTCTAGGTTAAATGCATAAAAAGTTTTTTGAATTTTTTTGTTTTTTCAACTTTTTTACGGGTTGAAAGTAAAAAAAGGAGCAGCCAAATGACTGCTTCTTGCTTATTTTAGGTATTGCACGGTGATCTCGCTGGCGTTGATCAAGAGCATCTGGCAATTTGCTGGGCACTAAGGCGGAGATATTGCTCGGTTTGCTTAAGGTCAAAGTAGCTTGCCTCACCCTGGTCAACCTTTTTAGCAAAGGCCTGCAGCCGCTTGGCAATTTCTGATTCCGGCTTGTTCCATTCATTAACGATCTGCTTAAAGACTGCCGGTGCCCGCTTGACTTCTTTCTGAAATTCTTCGTTGACATAAAGCAAGCGGAAATGGCTGCCATTGTCTAGGCAGGTCGGCTTGTCGCTGGCCAAGTCCACCAGGCCAACACACTGGTAGAACTTGCTCTGCTGCCAGTTCTCAATTTCGATCCCCTTTTCAGCCACCAGCTTGGCAAACTAACCGGTTGGCAAGGGCTTGCTGTAGTAAAAGCTCTGGATTCGCTCGCAGCCAATCGACTGCAAGAAGTCCAACTTCTGCTTAGTTTCAACCCCCTCAGCCAAAGTATGGATTCCCAGGTCCTTGGCCATCTTCACGCAGGCGGTTAAGATCTTCTTTGAAGCTTCGTCAAAGTCCTTCATGAAGATCATATCCAGCTTGATCTCATCGAATTCAAAATTCTTGAGATAGTTTAAGGAAGAATAGCCGCTACCAAAGTCGTCCATCCAGACTTCATAACCGGCCTGGCGGAAGTTGTGAATGGCCGCCGGCAACATCCTTAGATAAGGCACTTTCGGTGATTTCCACGCGGACTAGGGACCAGCGCAAGCCATTTTTCCGCATGGCCTGGTTTAATTCGGTCAAAGGATCCATCATCTGGAAGTCTGCCCGGGACAAGTTGATGGAAACTGGCACGAGCTTTTCTCCCTTGTCGATACGCCCGCGCAGGCCCTGGGTAACTTCTTGGATGACATAACGGTCAACCTTGTAGGACAAGTTCATCTCTTCAAAGAGGGGAATAAAGTCGTCCGGTGACAAGAATCCCTTGACCGGATCAATCCAGCGGATCAAGGCTTCCGCCCCGCAGAGGCGGCCGGTCAAGGTCCGGATGACTGGTTGGTAGTAAACCTGCAGGTAGTGCTTTTCAATAGCTTCATCCAGGTGGTCGATCAAGTACTGCTTTAATTCTTCCTTTTCCTGCATGGCCGAAGTGGACCCGCACCCGGAGCTGGCTGGCTAAAGGCAGGCGCTTTAATCGGGTGTGTAGGCGGATGATCTGCGCTCCCAGTCACCTGGTTCTGGATCATAAACATAGAACTTACTAAAAAAGCCTTCCAAAAACGAATTTTGGAAAGCTCTTCTTGTGAATTATAAAGTTACCTGCTCATTTTCCTTAACCCGGGCCCAGTTGTGGGGATCCTGCAGGGTCATGTCTAGCTCGCGGTCCAGCTTGTGGTATTCGGTGTCCCTTTCTTCATCGGTCGTCTTGGCCAGTTCTGCCTTCAGTTCATCCGCAAAGATGGTTTCTTCGGCGTTAGTCCAGAAGTAGTCTTCATACTGGATCCCGCTAAAGCGCCAAGGCTTAGAGAAGAGATTGTAGTGGATAAGGCCAGGATTTTCCAAGGCCGCGGTATTTTCGTTTGGCATGGCGTCCCAGCGGCCGTCCAGGTACTTGATCCGGCCGGAGCAGATTTCATTTAGGTAGTCCTGGTCCGGGGCGATGCAGTCAAAGTGGTAGCGGCCCAAGAGGCTGAAGAACTTGTCAACGAAGTTTTCCTCTCTGAAGGCCTTGGCGTTCATGACCAGCATCCCTGAATTGATGTATTCCTTCGGATCCAGAGCCAAGACTTCCTTGATATAGCGGAGAATCTTTTCCACGAACTGGATGGAAGTGTCGGTGCAGGCACCCAGGAGATTATTGCCTAAGTCATGGTCATAAAGCTTGGCGATGTCGTCATTTAAGACCGTGTCACTGTCGATGTAGACTACCTTGTCGTATTCCGGGAAGAGGTCCGGGATAAAGAGGCGGTAGAAAATGGACATGGCGAAGTCGCCCCGAAAGTAGTTCTCCTTCCGGTCCTGGATTGGCTTGAGGAGTTCGTCGGACATCTCGTAGAACTTAATGTGGACATTGTCTCTGTTATAAGCGGCCAGGGCCTTTTCATGGTCCCGGCTTAAGCCCTGGTGCAAAAAGGTTACCGTGTAGTCACGCTTTGGGTCAGCATGCTTGACTAAAGAGTGCAGTGAGACAGCCGCGTATGGGGTGAAGTCGTCAGTGATTGAATAAAATACTGGAACTGTCATTAATATTTTTCCTTTCCATCTATCCTCAATCAATATACTACATTGTAGTTCTTACCAGACATTTTAGCAAGAGAAAAGTGCAAATCGTATGAAATATTACATTCGTTTTCTCTATGAGAAAAGGTAGTGGAGGGCCTGGCGGACGCTGGAGACCGGGATTACCTCAATCCCCAAATCCTGCAAGGCCGGGCTCATATTGTATTTCGGGATAAAAATCCGCTTGAAGCCAACCTTGCCGGCTTCCTTGACTCGGGCCTGTATCTGGTTGACCCGGCGGACTTCCCCGGTCAGGCCGATTTCCCCGACAAAGCAGTCAGTCGCAGAGATTTCCTTGTCATAGTAACTGGAGGCAATGGCCATGGCGATGGCCAGGTCAATGGCCGGTTCGTTTAAGCGGATGCCGCCGGTCGCTGATAAATAGGCGTCCTGGTTCTGCAGCATTAGGTTCCCCCTTTTTTCCAAAACGGCTAAAAGCAGGGAGACCCGGTTGTAGTCCAGGCCCGAAGTAGTCCGCTTGGCATAGCCGAAGGCGGTTGGGGTGACCAGGGCCTGGATTTCGCCCAAGATCGGCCGGGTACCTTCTAAAGAAACGACCACGGCTGACCCAGTTGAGTCGGGCAGGCGTTCATCTAAGAAGACCGCGGAAGGATTGGTCACTTCTGCCAGGCCTTCGGTCTTCATTTCAAACATGCCGATTTCGTTGGCCGCCCCAAAACGGTTCTTGACTGAGTGCAGGATCCGGTAGGCATGGTGCTCGTCACCTTCAAAGTAAAGGACGGTGTCAACCATGTGCTCCAGGATTTTCGGCCCGGCGATGGACCCTTCCTTGGTCACGTGGCCAATGACAAAGACAGTGACTTGGTCCAGCTTGGCGATCTTCATCAGTTCCGCGGTAACTTCCCGGACCTGGGAAGCTGAGCCCACCATGGAGTCCAGGCTGGGTTCGTTCATGGTCTGGATGGAGTCGATCACGACAAAATCTGGCTTAACGTCATCGATCTGGTCGCGGATGTGTTCCATGTTGCTTTCCGGGTATAAAAGCATGGGACTTTGGCCCAGGCCTAAGCGGTCAGCCCGCAGCTTGATCTGGCTGGCAGATTCTTCCCCGGAGACGTAGAGGACCTTGTATTTTTCGGCCAGCTCGCTCATGATCTGCAGCATCAAAGTGGACTTGCCGATGCCGGGGTCCCCGCCGATCAAGACCAAAGAGCCTGGTACGATCCCGCCGCCTAAGACCCGGTTAAGTTCAGAGGACTTGGTTAAAACCCGCTCTTCTTTTTCCGCCTTGACGGTAGACATTTTAACGGCTTCTTTAGCACCCACGTTGGCCATCAAGCGGCTGGGAGTAGCTTTAGTAGAAGTCTGACGGACCTCCTGGCTTTCTTTTTCAAACTGGTTCCAGGCCCCGCAGTTCGGGCACCGGCCCAGGTAAGAAGCGGAGATGTAGCCGCAAGACCGGCACTTGTACTGGGTTCTAGCTCTGGCCATTACTTGCCGCCCTTCTTGCCGGTTGAGCCAAAGCCGCTTAAGCGCTGGCTTTCGATTGGCTGGTCGTCATCAGTTTTGAGGTACTTAATGAAGATACCCTGGGCGATCCGCTCACCCTTTTTGATCTTGAGGGGACGGACGCCGTAGTTCAAGACTTGGACGAAGATCTCCCCTTCATTGTTGGGGTTGTTGTAGTAGTCGCTGTCGATGACGCCGATCCCGTTTGGCAAGGACAGGTTGCGCTTGAATGTGTTGGAGGACCGGTTGGCCAGGATCAGGGCCTCGTCTTCTGGCATGTAGGCCTTGATGCCAGTTGGGACTAAGATCGGCTTTAAGACTTCTTCAGCCTGCAAAAAGTCGCTTTCGATCAAGTCATGGCCGTTTCTGATCAAGCGGAAGATCCTGACGAAGTTCAGGGTCCAGATGCTGGGGATGGTGATGTCGCGGGCAGCTTCGATGTCGTAGCCGGCGCTGGCCAAAGTCTGCCTGCGGGGCAGGGTCAAGCCTTGTCCTTCATACTTCTTAACTACTTCAAATCCTCTTACTCTGTTCATGTTTTTTTGCTCCTTTAATTATCTAGACATCTATTTTACACTAGTTAAGACAGCAAAGAAAAAGGTAGGGACCGCAAAATATTTGCCGCTTTGAAAGGAAAAGCTATGCCAGAAGAAAGAGAAAAAGTCATTGAAATCAAGGCTGACGGCCAGTTGGTTGCCAAAAGTCCCCTCCTCTTGATCGAGAGAAAGAGCGGGCCGGTTTGGGCCATGAACCAGCTTTTTATTGCGCCGGGGGCACCAGAAGGAACTTTGGACCAAGTGATGAAGCAAGTAGAAAAGCTTTGCCAGGAGACGGGCTTAAAAGTTTGGCCTTTAGACCCGCAAGTGATCGCTTATTGTCAAAAGCACGGGGAATTGACGAACATTTGGGCCGGGAAACCAACAAATTAAGCTACTTTGATAGACGGCCTTGCTTTTATGGGCTAAAATGGGCTTAGACAGTTTTTTTAAAAAAGAGAAACAGGAGGCAATAGGATGTCAAAAGAAATCAGCTTTGACACGATCGAAGACTTCACCAGCAACTTGAGCAAGCACCCAGCTTACGGGGTAGCTGCCAACGCTGCCCAAACCAACGGGATTTTCAAGGCCAGCCAAAGCACCCAAAGCAAGGTTGACCTGGACCCAACCTTCTCAGTGGAAATCGACACTGGTTCAGTTACCAACCAAAAGCAGTCAGGCCGCTGCTGGATGTTCAGTGCTTTGAACACCATGCGTCACTCAATCCAAAAGGAATTCAAGCTGAAGGGCTTTGAATTGTCACAGAGCTACACCTTCTTCTGGGACAAGTTTGAAAAGTCAAACTTCTTCTTTGAAAACGTGATCGGCTCAGCTGACAAGCCACTGGGCGACCGGAAGGTCTCCTTCCTCTTTGCCACTCCGCAATCAGACGGCGGGCAATGGGACATGCTCTGCGGCTTGATTGAAAAGTACGGGATCGTGCCGAAGAAGGTTTACCCGGAAACTGCTAACTCAGAAAACTCCCGTGCTTTGAATGACACTTTGAACACCATGCTCCGCAAGGGCGGTTTGGAACTGCGGGCTTTGGTCAACGAAGGCAAGAGCGCAGAAGAAGTAGAGGCGCACAAGGCTGAACTTTTGGACGCTATCTTCCGCATGCTGGCCACTTCACTTGGCCTGCCGCCAAAGAGCTTCAACTTTGAATACACTGACGATGACGGCAACTACCACATCGACAAGGACATCACCCCGCAAGACTTCTTCAAAAAGTACGTTGGCTGGGACCTGGAAAACTACATCTCAGTTATCAACGGGCCTACTGCTGACAAACCATACAACAAGGTCTTCTCAGTAGAATACCTGGGCAACGTGGTTGGCGGCCGGCAAGTCCGCCACCTCAACCTGGAACTGTCCAAGTTCAAGGAACTGATCATCAACCAATTGAAGCAAGGCGAAGTTGTTTGGTTTGGTTCAGACGTTTCCAAGGGCGGTGACCGGGAAGCCGGGCTTTTGGACACTAAGATCTACCAAAGAGACCAGCTTTTTGACTACGACTTCTCAATGAGCAAGGCTGACCGCCTGGACTCAGGCGAAAGCATGATGAACCACGCCATGGTTATCACTGCCGTTGACCTGGTTGACGACAAGCCAACTAAGTGGAAGATCGAAAACTCATGGGGTGACAAGCCAGGCTTCAAGGGCTACTTCGTCATGAGCGACGAATGGTTCGACCAATTCGTTTACCAGGCTGTTTTGAACAAGGCCTTCCTGCCAGAAGACGTTAAGAAGGCTTACGACGAAGGCAAGGAAAACCCAATCGAACTTCTGCCATGGGACCCAATGGGCGCTTTGGCTTTCGACTTCTAAGAGAATTGAATAGATATGAAAAACGAGTTGCATCGCGCAACTCGTTTTTTGGTATGTATGGGAAAGTATAATCAGTTAAAAAGCTTAGTGAGAAGCCCCGCTGACCGTGTCAACCGCAAGTTCACTCTTGGCACTGTCTGCCGCGATCCGGCCAAAAGTAAAGACGTCAGC
Organism: Lactobacillus sp. HMSC08B12; assembly: GCF_001808415.1. Taxonomy (NCBI): domain Bacteria; kingdom Bacillati; phylum Bacillota; class Bacilli; order Lactobacillales; family Lactobacillaceae; genus Lactobacillus; species Lactobacillus sp. HMSC08B12. The sequence goes on from NZ_KV793128.1 coordinate 6,662, forward strand.
TAAGGCGTTGCCGCCCAGGCGGTTGCCCGCGTGAACCCCACCGGCATTTTCACCAGCACAGTAAAGGCCCGCGATCTTTTCCCCTGCTTCATTTAAGATATGGGCAGCCGCGTCAATCTTCAAGCCACCCATAGTGTGGTGCATGGCTGGCTGGCGCGGAGTAGCGTAAAATGGGCCATTTTCAACCCGGTGGTCAAAGACGCTCTTGTGGAATTCCGGGTCATCCCCCTGGTCAACGTATTGGTTGTACTTCTTGATGCTTGCCAGTAAGTGGTCTGGGTCAACCTTGATCTGCTCTGCCAACTCTTCCAGAGTGTCAGCCTTGTAGAGCTGGCCGCTGGCGATTTCCTGCTTGATCTTGTTTTCGTCAGTGTTGTAGGCAGAATTCTTGATCGTTTCATCAGCAATCAAGTAGAAGAGGCCGCCATTAGCGATCGCTGCCTTGGCCAAGGTGTCCCGGCCGGCATATTCGTTGACGAAACGATCACCCTTTTGGTTGACCATGACAAAGTCAGCTGGCGGAACTTGCAGGCCAGTATTGTATTCACCGGTCTTCGGATCAGCAACTGGCATCATCTGGGTAAAGCCCATGCCGACTAAGGTAGCCCCTGCTTGAAGGCCCAAGTTGATCCCGTCACCAGTAATGTATGGGGCGTTGGTCGTCTTCATGTTGTCTGGAATATCATCCCAGTAAGTGTTGTACTTTTGCAACATCTTGGTGTTGGCGCTGTAGCCGCCCGCCGTCAAAATTACAGCCTTGGCATGTACAGTCAGCTTCTCAGTCTTCACGCCCACTACCCGGCCATCTTCAAGCAAAAGATCCGTTACTTTTGCATCGGTAAAAGTCTGGCCGCCATGTTCATCATAGTACTTCTTCAAAGCCTTAATATAGCCAAAGCCATCGCTTTCTACCGGCTTGTGGGCCCGGCGCCAAAGGGCACCAACCGGCATGGTTACGGCTGACATATTGAAGTCAACGCCAACCGAAGCCAGCCACTTAACAGATTCCAGGGCATGGTCAGTCAAAGTCTTGGCCAAAGAGTAGTCGCTGTAGATTTCATTGCCCTTCAGGTCAACCCGCTTGCCGCCCAGGTAAGTTTGCAGGCGGTGGAAGAGAACGGAGTCAAAGAGATAGTCTTTCCCGCTGCCCAGGTAGTCCTTGATCTGCTTTTGCATTTCCTTGAAGTCTTCCCGGTATTCCGGCGCGATTTCGTCTTCCTTGACTTCCATCATTTGCTCCAGGGTGACGTTTTCCCCTGGCAAGGCTGGAAACTTGTTTTGCCATTCCGGGTCAGCCGCGTTCAAAAAGCCGCCTGACCGCATAGTGTTGCCGCCAACAGTTGGCGCCTTTTCAAGCAGGGCGACCTTTAGGCCATTTTGCAAAGAGCGGACAGCAGCGGTAAATCCGGCCCCGCCGGCACCAACAACCGCCACGTCAACCGTGACTTCCCCGCTTTCGCTTTCTGCTTCTTGGTACTTTGGCCGCTGCTTGAATTCTTCAGCATCTCCGCCAGCCATTTCAATCGCCTGGCCGACCCCGTCCAGGATCCCCCGGCTAGTCAGGGAAGCCCCGGAGACGACGTCAACATTTAAAGTTTGTCCCTTAACAATTGCTTCTGGGATCCGCTTTAAAGCCGCGTCTGAGATGCCAGCCGTTTCCCCTTCAGCAACCTTGACGTCTTCGATCCGGTCCCCGTCAACCGTCACTGTCAGCATAAACTTGCCATTGTGCCCTTGAGCGTCAACCGTGTATTTTCCAGCCTTCATTTTCTCGCTTCTTTCTATTGCTTTTTTATAATCTTTTTCTCAACCGTGATCGTAGCACTTAAAAAAAGCGCTTGCAACGGTAAATTGTGATTTTTTTAATTAGTTAAAAAGGAAGCTGTCTTTTCATGATTTTTGAAAGCCGCATCCCCCACGGGCAAGTCCCCTTGACCTGGCAGTAATTTTACACATGAAAAAAGCTTTTCCCCGCAATCCTGAGGAAAAGCTTTTTCTCTGTCTTTTACCAAATGTGCAAAAGTCTGGTCCGGTCCAGATTGCTCAAATTAAACTGGTGAACGTGTGATTTATCGTTTTTCGGAAATTCTCTGATAAAGTCAGCCACGTTGTAAAGGCCGGTCGTGTAAGACCAGGTCCCCTTGACCTTCTTGACCGGGTCCAGCATCTCGTTTCTGATCGGGTAAGCCGAAATCAAAAAGTGCTTGTGGTGGAACTTAAAGGCAAAGAATGGCAGACGAAACTCGTCGACCACCTCTTCCTTGGTCTTGCCGATCGTCACCACATTCCGGTAAGTCCCGTACTTTTCACTGAACTTGTCGTTGAAAGAGAAGTAGAAGTTGGAAATGTGCACATGTGGAAAATCTTCTTCCGCCACCTCATCAGGTATGGCAATCACATGTGAATAATGGTCCAGATTGTTCTCTCTCTGCTGCAGGGCCTGCTCCATCTGGTTGGGCTTGATCCCCTTAACCCACTTGGGCAGCTCCGGGTGCGCCTTGTAAGAATTGTACATCATCGTGATGACTTCCGGCTTCACCCAGTCGTATTGCGTCCGGATCTGGTTTCTCTTCAACAAACCTTCCAGGGTCTGGTTCTGCATCAAATCAACCACATAGCACTCGTAATGGTACTTCTCGCACCACTTCTTGTAGTGATCGATCTCGCTGGCGACAATGTGGGTCCCGTCCACGATGACGGTTTCCCCATAGGACATCTTGTGCTCAACCAAGTTGTCCTTCATCCGCTTGGTCTGTTCCGTGACATGCCGCGGAATAACCTGGTGCAGAACGTCAGTCTTCTGGTCATAGTAAACGGTCAGGTTCGCCAAAAGCAGGCGGATCGCATCCCCGCTGATCGCGTACGGCAATAAGTGGTGCCGGGCGATAAATGAAGACTTGCCAGAGCCGGGCGCGCCTCTCAAAAGAAATAATTTGCGCATATTTAGCTCCATTTTAAAAAATCTATTTTGAATATATCAGAATAGATTTTACCATAGATTGCCCCCGACATTTAGCAATCTGGCAAAAGTCGCCATAAATTTTTGCTTTTTCTAATTTTTCGCCTGCATGTCCTTGCCGTCCCGGTCACCCACGATAAAGACCAGTTCCGTCTGGCAGACCAGGTCCCCGTTCACTTTAGCCACTGCCGCCACGCTCCCCGTCTTAGCCCGGACCTTGAGCATCTTCACTTCCATTTCCAAAACATCCCCCGGCCGGACCATCCTTCTGAACTTGGCCTGGTGGATCGCCCCAAGATAAGCAGTCTTCTTGTAAAAGGCCGGTGACTTCAAGATCAAAATCGAGGCCGCCTGGGCCAAAGTTTCAATGATCAAGACCCCGGGCATCACCGGATTTCCCGGGAAATGCCCCTGGAAAAAGGGCTCGTTGATCGTCACGTTCTTCACGGCCTTGATCCTTTTGTCGGCTTCCAGTTCCTCCACCCGGTCGATATAGCAGATCGGGTAGCGGTTGGGAATCAAATTCATCACTTCTTGGGCTGTCATTACTGGCATCTTATCACACTTTCCGTTTATAAAATCTCTTCACAAGTTTTCTAATAACTTGTGACTAAGTGTAACACTCCCAAAAGCGATGTCAAGTTTTTCAATAACCGCTGATTTTTTCCGAGTAAAAAAGAAGAAAAAAAGGCAAAATAAAAAACAGGCCTCAGCCTGTTTTTGTAATCAGTTGGTGATCATCTTATCCACAATGTTCAGCTCCTGGTCAAAGTCATAGACAATGGCCTGGGCGTTAGGCACCTCCAGCTTGAGGATATCCACATTGTTGATGTCTTCTAAATATTTGATCAGCGCACGCAGGCTGGAGCCATGGGCCACGATCAGCTGGTCTTCCCCAGCCACTAAGCGGCTGGCCACCTCGTCTTCATAGTAAGGCAACAGGCGGAGCTGGCTCTGGTGCAGGCTCTCCGCTCTTGGCAAAAGCTGAGGGTCCACTCCCCAATAGCGGCGGTCGATAGTTGGTGACCCTTGCGCTGGCGGAACCGCGTCAAAGCCCCGCCGCCACTCTAAAACCTGCTCTTTACCGAAAATCTTCCTGGACACGTCCTTGTCCAGGCCCCGCAGGGCCCCGTAGTGGCGTTCATTCAGCCGCCAGGTCTTTGCAACCGGCAGGTATAAAAAGCCCGCGGCTTCGGCCGCGATGTTCGCCGTCTCAATTGCCCTCGACAAAAGGGAGGTGTGAATCATAGTCGGGTGAAAGTCCCCGACTTCTTTTAATTTCTCCCCTGCTGCCCAGGCCTGCCGCCGGCCCTTATCCGTTAAGGGGACGTCATTCCAGCCTGTATATACGTTTGCCGCATTGGCCTGGCTTTCCCCATGCCTCAGCAGTGCCAACTTTGCCATAATTTTTTGCCTTCTAGAGCCAAAAAGCCCAGATTCCAGTAATGATGAAGAGGATGCCTAAGAGGACAAAAGCCTTGCCCCCCAGCCCCTTCTGCTTGACGCCCTGCTTCTGCCGGCGCAGGCGCGTGATGCCGGTAATTAAATCCCAAATGCCGAAAAGCGAGATGGCATAAGGAACCCACCAGGAATGAACGTTCATATTAGCCCCACAACTTTACCGCGTAATAAATGGCCACGGCCAGGATGCCGGCCCCGGTCAGGTAGTAGGACTTGGCTGGCAGGCTGTCCTTCTTCCCCATCCGCTGGATGTTATAGCCCCGGGCAAATTCCCACAGGCCCACGATCACCAGCAAAACGAGCGTAAAAGTGTGCGTATCCCACTTCATCTTCTAGTCTGTCTCCTTGTTCATAAATCTTCAGCCTTGCAGTTGTAGTCGACAATTTCAAAATTGCCTTCTTCGTCCAAAATCCCCCGGCTGACGCTGCCGTTGTCCGGGAAGGTGATGTCATGCAGGCCGTCGCTTTCCTTCCAGTACTTGATCCCCAGGGTCTTGATAAAGTCCCCGTGGGAAACCAGCAAGACCCGGCCTTCGCCGCTGGTCTCTTTTCTCAAGACCTTGATGGCCCGACACATTCTGGTTTCCAGTTCTTCCGTGCTTTCGGCCAAATGGAGGGGGTCAGCCTTTTTAGTGACTTCCCGGAACTTGTAGATGCCGATGGTATCGATAATCTTCTTTACGTCAGTGGTTGCTGGAATACCCGCGGCTTTAGAAACACCGAGCCAGATATCATCGATGCTGCCGCCTTCAAAAGAACCGTAAAAAACTTCTCTGAATTCCGGCAGCTTTTTGATCTTGCCAATGTTAGACACCTGGTTGACGTCCTTCATCAAGTGGACGGTGTCAATCGCCCGCTTCAAGTCTGACGAGTACATGTTGTCAAAATGAATTTGAGAGAGGGCGTCAGCCGTCTTCTTTAAATCGTCAATTCCTTTGATGGTCAAGGGGGTATCGCACCAACCCTGTACCTTGTTCAGGCGGTTAAAAAGCGTTTCCCCATGTCTGACCAGATAAACTTCAGTTTTCATGCCCGTCCTCCTTAAATCAATCAATAACTATTCTAACTTACTTTGCCTGGCTTGGGTAGTTAACCCCAGGCCCGCCAGCCCAGGTAAATGGCCAAAAGGACCGAGAAGCAAGCCGTGATCCATCTGACCCAGGCAGGCTTTAGATATTTAATCATTTTTTGCCCGAAATAGCCACCAATAAAGAGGCCAATCGCCAAAGGAAAAGCTACTGGCCAGTTGACCCCGCCCTTAAAGGCAAATAGCGCCAGAGCCACCAGGTTGGCTAAAGAACCGATCACACTCTTAATGGCGTTGATGACGACAAAAGAAGAGTCACTTAAAGCCGTCAAAAAGATCAAGGTCAAAACGCCCGACGCCGCCCCAAAGTAGCCGGCATAGATCCCGGCCACGAACAAGCCAAAATAAGCCCCGATTCTTCCCAGCTTGGTCGCCTGCTTTGGATGCTTTTGCCGGCCGCTGTAGAGGAGCAGGCCAGCTGAAAAAAGGACAAAAAAGGGCACTAATTTTTGAAAGATTTTTCCCGGGAACTGGACTAAAAGCCAGCCCCCAATTAAGGCCCCGGTCAATTGGAAGAAGGCATAGCGCCAAAGCTCCCCCCAGTGCCCCCGCATCTCCTTTAAGCAGGAGGACAAGGAGCCAAAGCCGGTCGTCACCAGGGCCGCCGTATTGGTCATATTGGCGCTGACCGGGCTGAGGCCGAAGAGGAGCAGGCCCGGGTAAGAGACAAGCGACGCCATGCTGGCCACCGCCGCCACGATACCGGCCAGGACGCCTAAGATAATGAGGTAAATGAACTGCATTGTTTGCTCTTTTCTTTTTTTCACTGATTTGCTTATTTTTCCAAAGGAAAAAGCCGTATCCATTTTAAACGATCACAGCCGGCAATTGCAAATTGCTGAAAATAGCCCGCTTTCAGCGACAAGCTGACCGCAATTTTGTACAATAGGAGGTAGCAAATCATTAGCAAAAAATTAAAAGCACGAGCAAGTGATTTTTAGAAAAAAGGAGAAGAAAACTATGCCAACTGCAGCAATTGTTTTTTCAGATGGATGTGAAGAAATCGAAGGCTTAAGCCAGGTCGACGTCCTGCGCCGGCTGGGCATCCCTTGCGATATGGTGGCTCTGGACAACTTGACCATCACTGGCGGACACGACATCCGCTTTACCTGCGACAAGTTAGTGGACGAATCACTACTTGACTACGACTTGGTCGCCTTCCCGGGCGGGGCCCCGAACGCCAAGCACCTAAGAGCAAGCGAGAAGCTGGCCGGGCTGATGAAGCAGCGCTTCGCGGCCGGCAAGTGGAACGCCGCCATGTGCGCCTCCCCGATCGCCTTGTCTAAGTACGGCTTCTTAAAAGAAGCCAAGTGGACCAGCCACCCGGACTTTAAAGAACAAGTTGCCAGTGAAAACCCGGCCAGCACCTACGTCGACACCCCAGCTGTCATTGACGAGGACCACAAGCTGGTCACCAGCCGGGGGCCGGCCACTTCCTGGGCTTTTGCCTATGCCCTGGCCCAAGTTTTAGGCGTGGACACCAGCCAGCTGGAAGACGCCATGCAATACAGCTACTTAAGAGACCACATCAACGAGGCTTAAGATGACTGAAGAAACCTTAGTCAGAAAGGCAGAAAGCCGGGACCTAGAGGACATTGTCGCCATCATCAAAGACGCCAAGGCCCTTTTGAAGGCGCAAAACTCCAGCCAGTGGCAAGAAGGCTACCCTGACCGGGCCAGCATTGAAGAAGACCTGGACAACCGCCAGGGCTGGGTTTTACTTAAAGATGGGCAAGTCGCCGCATATATGGCCGCGACCGACTTTGACCCCAACTATGAAGTCCCGATTTGGGCGGGAAGTTCTCCCTACTGGGCTCTGCACCGCTTCGCCATTAAGAAGGATTTCCGCGGACAGGGGCTCAGCCAGCTTTTGCTGAAAAAAGTAATTGCTTTTGGCCAAGAAAATGGAATTAAGAGCTTCCGCCTGGATACGGGCAAGCAGAACCAGGCCGTCCAGCACCTGGCTGACAAATTGGGCTTTGTCTACCGGGGCATCATTACGGTGACCAGCGACTCGGTCGATCCGGAGCGGCGGGCCTATGAACTGCTTTTTGACAAGTAGGAAAAATATAAAGAGAAAAAAGAAAAATAAAGAAACAGGAAAATAAACAAGGAGGAAAAAATGGCTGAACAATTGGCAATTGCAGACCTGCAGGTCGACATTAAGCAGATTCCCTTAAAGCAGCCCTTCGTCACGGCCCTGCACCGGGTTGACGCCGTCAACGCCGTCCGGGTGACGGTCCGACTGGCTAACGGAGTAACGGGTGTCGGTACCTGCACCCCTAATGAAAAAGTGACCGGGGACAGCTTGTCCAGCGCCCGGGCCGTTATTGAAGAAACGATCAAGCCTCTCGTCTTGGGCAAGAACCTGACCGACTGGAAGGAACTTTTAAACACGGTCAAGACTTCCATCGTCCACAATGCCCCGGCCAAGGCCGCGGTCGAAATCGCCCTCTACAATACCCGGGCCAACCTTTTTGGCCTCACCCTCTCCCAACTCTTAGGCGGCAAGGGCGGCAGCGTGGAGACCGACTACACCATCAGCATCGGCAAGGCTGAGCAAATGATCGCTAATGCCCAGAAGATGGTCGATCAGGGCTTCAAGACCCTTAAACTGAAATTGGGGGCTAGCCATTTAAAGCGGGACATCAAGCTGGTCGAAGACCTGGCCTACGCGGCTGGTCCTATGGTTCACCTGCGCTTAGACATGAACCAGGCCTGGGATGTCCGGCAGACCATGCAGGCGGCAGAATACTGGCACAAGCAGGGCCTTTTGATCGACTTTATCGAGCAGCCGGTCCCGGCCTGGGACCTGGATTCCATGGCTTACTTGACCCGCCACTCCCCTTACCCGATCATGGCGGATGAATCCGTGGAAAGCTACGAGGATGCCCAAAGAGTTTTGGCCAAAAATGCCTGCGACTACATCAACATAAAGCTGATGAAGACGGGCGGCTTGTCTGAAGCCCAGAAAATCAACGACTTAGCCGAAAGCCGGGGGGTACCAACCATGGTCGGCAGCATGATTGAGTCAATTGAGTCTTTGGCGGCAGCCTGCGCCTTCTACCGGGCCAACCCGAATACGATTTTTGCCGACCTGGACGCCATCTTCATGGTTGACCAGGACCCGGATTTGAATAGTTACGCCGAATGCTTCGGCGATAATATCGTGGTGAGATAAAATGCTGGATTTTAAGAAGATTGCTGACATCCTGGCCCCCCTGCCGGGGAAAACCGCCCTTTTGATCAAAGACAAGACCGGCGTCCTCTACGCCAGCCCCTTAGCCGGGGAAGAATTCAAGTCAGCCAGCCTGATCAAGCTGGCCGTGGCCTGCTACTACCAGGCCCACCCGCAGGACTTAAGCCAGATGGTCCATGTCCCGGAAGACAAGATCGTTGAGGGCGGGATGCTTTGCCACCTGGACCAAAGGGACTGGATGCTGCGGGACATTCTGGACTTGATGCTGTCGGACTCGGACAACACGGCCACCAACTTTTTGATCGATTTTATCGGCTTTGCCAAGATGGCCGCCTGGTTTGAAGCAGAATTTGCCCATCTTCACCTGGGCCGGTACTTGATGGAAGTGACTGACCGGGAAAACTACCTTTCCGCTGAAACTGCCCTGAAGCTCTTAGAGCGGCTCTTAGCTGACCCGTCTCCTTTTGGCCAGGTCTGCCAGAAGGCCCTCTTTTACCAGGAGTCCGTTAACAAGCTCCTCCAGGACCTGCCCGAGGGCTGCTCTTACAGCAAGACCGGGGAACTGGAAGACACGGAGCATGACGCGGCCCGGATTTTTGCCGGAGACAGTTACTATGACATCTGCTTCATGAGCCATTACACGGGCCTGGAAGAGCGCGAGCAGATCCTTTTGGCCCAGAACGCGGTCGGGAAACTGGCCTACCAGGACTTGACCGGGAAATAAGGTATATTCTTTTTGGACGGCTAGCCATTTTTATCACTATTGTGATAAAATTAAAGCAAATTTATCAAAAGTAGGGACATAAATGGACATTACCAATTTTTTCACGGTTGAGACTTCTGAGCTCTCCAAATCTGACCGGAAAATCATGAAGAGAATGACCTCCGACTTGACCAATGTTGAGTCGCTGACCATCAACCACCTGGCTGAAGAAGCGGGAACTTCCCTGGCTTCCGTTCAGCGCTTTTGCCAGAAGATGGGCTATTCCGGCTTTAAAGAATTCAAGTTCCAGCTGCTGACCTACATCAAGAAGCAAGAGAGCCAGGAGGCGGCGGTTTCAAGCAGCGAATACCTGGATGACTACCATGACGCTATCAACCGGGTCTGGACAGCAAATGAAAAGGACGCGGAAGAATTGGCGGAAGTCCTGGCGACCAGCTCGACCAACTTTATTTTCGGGATCTACTATTCTGAACTGCCGGCCAGGCTGCTCAGCATGGGGATGCGGGATCTGGGCAAGTCGACCTACTTTGGGGACAACCTGGCAGCTGGCGAGCACCTCTTCCCGCTAAGCGATGAGAACTCCACAGCGGTCTTTTATTCAGTTTCAGGGATCTCCAAACTTTTTGGCTCATCGCCCTTGCCCAAGTCGATTTCCCACTTCAAGCACAGCTACCTGGTCACCATGAACCCGGACACGCCTTTGAAGAAGTACTTTAAGAAGGTCATCGTCTTGCCGGGCAAGAACCTGGCCCAGGGCTTGCCGGTCGACCCCCAGTCGATCCCAGTGGTCTTTACTGAAAGAGTGATTGATATCGCGGCAACTAAATACCGCCGCTAAAGCTGCTGGAAGGCGGCTTTTTTGCTTGGCGTCTTGTTTGCCAGGGCTGGCGAAGATTGATAGAATTTTATTTAGCTGGTTACTTTTTGTAACTAATTTCAAAAAAACAGCAGGCAGAAAAAATAAACATTAGGAGAAAAAGATGGACTTAAACTTTAAAGAACTGGCGGAAGCCAAGAAAGACGCAATCTTAAAGGACTTGAGCGAATTGATCGCCATTGACTCTTCCGAAGACCTGGAAAACGCCACTGAAGAATACCCAGTTGGCAAGGGCCCGGTCGACGCCATGACCAAGTTCCTCAGCTTTGCCAAGCGGGACGGCTTTGACACGGAAAACTTCGCCAACTACGCCGGCCGGGTCAACTTCGGTGAAGGTGACAAGCGCCTGGGCATCATCGGCCACATGGACGTAGTGCCAGCTGGTGAAGGCTGGACCCGGGATCCCTTCAAGATGGAAATCGACGAAGAAGGCCGGATCTACGGCCGGGGCAGCGCCGACGACAAGGGGCCAAGCTTAGCTGCCTACTACGGGATGCTTTTGCTCAAGGAAGCTGGCTTTAAGCCAAAGAAGAAGATCGACTTCGTCTTAGGGACCAACGAAGAAACCAACTGGGTCGGGATCGACTACTACTTGAAGCACGAACCGACCCCAGACATCGTCTTCTCACCAGACGCTGAATACCCGATCATCAATGGTGAACAAGGGATCTTCACCCTGGAATTCAGCTTCAAGAACGATGATACTAAGGGCGACTATGTTTTAGACAAGTTCAAGGCCGGGATTGCCACTAACGTGACTCCGCAGGTTACCCGGGCTACTATTTCCGGACCTGACCTGGAAGCTGTTAAATTGGCTTACGAAAGCTTTTTGGCAGACAAGGAATTGGACGGATCATTTGAAATTAATGACGAAAGCGCCGATATCGTCTTGATCGGCCAAGGGGCCCACGCTTCAGCTCCGCAAGTCGGCAAGAACTCAGCAACCTTCCTGGCCCTCTTCCTGGACCAATACGCTTTTGCCGGCCGGGACAAGAACTTCCTCCACTTCCTGGCTGAAGTAGAACACGAAGACTTCTATGGCAAGAAGCTGGGCATCTTCCACCACGATGATCTGATGGGCGATCTGGCCAGCAGCCCGTCCATGTTCGACTACGAACACGCCGGCAAGGCCAGCCTCTTGAACAATGTCCGCTACCCGCAAGGGACTGACCCGGACACCATGATCAGGCAGGTTATGGACAAGTTCAGCGGCATCCTGGATGTCACTTACAACGGCTTTGAAGAACCGCACTACGTGCCAGGCAGCGACCCAATGGTGCAGACTTTGCTCAAGGTTTACGAAAAGCAGACCGGCAAGCCGGGCCACGAAGTCGTAATCGGCGGCGGGACTTACGGCCGCCTCTTTGAACGCGGGGTTGCCTTCGGGGCCCAGCCGGAAAACGGCCCAATGGTTATGCACGCCGCCAACGAATTCATGATGCTGGACGACTTGATCCTGTCCATCGCTATCTACGCTGAAGCCATCTACGAATTGACCAAGGACGAAGAGCTGTAAGAAAAATCTGAAAAAGTAATTACTCAGGGTGACTTAATTTTCTTTAGTCTAACCCGGCCAAAACAAAACAGTTTTAGCTTTAGCAGGTTGTCAAATTAATTTTATTTTGACAGCCTGCTTTTTTGACCTTTCTTAAAGGATTTTATCTTTACAAAAAAGACTGAATCCTATATTATACAACCATAAATTCTTATTTTATTTTAATTTTAATTTTACTTTTATTTTTTTCTAGTTGCTTTAGTAGGAAGGACTTGTTTTATGGAAGACCGCAGCATTGAAAACACGGACGGGACTATCCGCTCCTTGTCCAACCGGCACGTGCAGATGATTGCCATTGGCGGCACGATCGGTACTGGCCTCTTCTTGGGGGCCGGGACCACGATTTCTGCCACTGGTCCCTCAGTTGTTTTTATCTACGCCATCATGGGCCTCTTTTTCTTCTTCCTCTTGCGGGCCTTAGGAGAGATGTTCTATTTTGACTCCAACAGCCACACCTTCGTCTCCTTCATCACCAGATACCTGGGTGAGGCGGCTGGCCGCTTTGCCGGCTGGACCTACTGGATCGGCATCCTCTTTGCCTGCATGGCGGAGCTGACGGCCGTTTCAACCTATGTCCAGTACTGGCTGCCCGGCCTGCCCGCCTGGCTGATTGAAGTTAGCGTCCTAGGCCTCTTGACCCTGCTCAACTTGACGGCGGCCAAGCTTTTTGGCGAAACTGAATTCTGGTTTGCCATGATCAAGATCATCGCCATCATCTCCTTGGTCGTAACCGGGATCATCATGGTTGCCGCGAATGCTAAAACTCCGGTTGGCCACGCCAGCCTCAGCAACTTCACCGGCAGCTTCTCCCTTTTGCCCAAAGGCAAGTACGCCTTCTTCACCGCTTTTCCGATGGTCTTCTTCTCCTTTGCCGGGATT
>NZ_KV793128.1:19422-38917 GCF_001808415.1 Lactobacillus sp. HMSC08B12
CTTCTCCTTTGCCGGGATTGAATTCGTGACGATTACCATTGGCGAGGCCAAGAACCCGAAGAAGGTCATCAAGAAGGCCGTCAACGAAACCCTGCTCCGGGTCCTTCTTTTCTACATCGCTACTTTAGCCGTAATCATGTGCGTCATCCCTTGGGGAAAAATTACCAGCGGGACAAGTCCTTTCGTCCAGGTCTTCAAGATCGCCGGCTTTAATGCTGTTGCTTCAGTCTTCAACTTCGTCGTATTGACCGCTGCGGCTTCTTCTCTTAACTCCGGGATCTTTTCAGCTGGCCGCCACTTCTTCCAGTTGGCTGAAGAAGCGCCTAAGGATTCCTTTTTGAAAAAGCACTTCGCCAAGATTTCCGCAAATGGCGTGCCAGCCGCGGGGATCGTGATCTCCGTTGCCTTAATGCTGATCGCGCCAATCATGAGCTTCTCCAGCACGGCTATTGAAGTTTTTGGCACGGTGGCCGGGGCAACGAGTGACATGTACATCCTGGTTTATGTTCTGGCCCTCTTGGCCCACCGCAAGTACCGGGAATCCAGCGATTTCATAGCTGCCGGCTTCAAGATGCCTTTTTACAAGCTCTCCAGTCCTTTGACCATCGCCTTCTTCCTGGTCATCTTCTTCAGCCTCTTCTTTATTCCGGCTGATGTCTTCGGGGCAAGTCTGGCCGCCAGCTGGGCCCTCCTCTTTGGGGGCTGGTGCTGGCTCAGCGAAAAGCATTGAAGTGCCCATCCGAGTTTAAGCAATTAAAGTTAAACAAGCTAAAAAGCGTTGACAGATTTTTCTGTCAACGCCTTTTTAGTTTAGGTTTTGCAATTATGTATTTATCTGCTCATTAATCAAGCGGCCGGGTAGTGAGCAAGTCCCCAGTCAAGGCAACTTGGTAGCCTTGGGCGATCTTGTCCGTCCGGGACGGGTGAACCACTTGGAACTTCCCCTGCTTGACAACCCGCGGATTGTCACTCTTAAAGCCATCTGGCAATGGCAGGTTGGTTCCCTGCAGGACAACGACGATCACTTTATAGCCTGCGTTAGTAATCTGGATCGGCGCGTAATGGAGAGTCGTATTGTAAAGTTCAACAACCGAGCCCTTTGGTACATAGAAGAGCTGGCCGTCTTTTTGCGGGTCAATTTGGCCCCTTTGATCCAGAATCTGCCGCTTGCCTAAAACCATCAGAACATCATCAAGCATGATGTTCAATTCTGAGCACTGGTGGTATTCAAAAGCGGAAAAGTCATCCGTGTGGCCGATCGTGGCCCCGGCGTCAACTGGCATCCCCGCGAAAACATCCCGGCCGATCCGCTGGATCGTTTCCGTCTTTTCCAAGGCCGGAATCTTCTGCAGGTAGCTTGATCCCTTAGCGGGCATTTCAACCCGGGCCATTACCTGTTCAATTTCTTCCAGGGGATAGTCATACTTGACCCCATACTGGGCAAAGGCCGGGTCGGAGATTTCCAGGATGGTCAAATCCGGGTTGGCCTGGCGGAAGGCTTCCAGCTTAGTCATGGTAGACACCTTGTGCCCACTTCTTGTTTTCTTCGTCAAAGAAGTGTTCATTGTCCTTTTGATCTGGGTTTGGCTTGGCAATGTGGTCGATCTTGTCGATCAGCTTCTTGTTTTCTTCACTTGGCTTGTATTCAGCATTCAAGTAGCCGTCAACGATGTCAAAAATGAAATCCCGGCCCAAAACGATGCCGCCAAAGCCCAAAACATTAGCGTTCAGTTCTTCTCTGGCGTAAATGGCCTGGGTAACGTCACCGACCATGGCTGCCCGGATCCCTTCATTCTTGTCAGCGGCAGTTGAGATGCCGATCCCAGTCCCGCAAAGGACGATCCCCAGGTCTGCCCGGCCGTCAGCAACAGCTTCAGCCACCCGCTTGCCGTACATTGGGTAGTGGGTCCGGTAGTTGTCGTAAGTCCCCATGTCCAGGACTTGGTAGCCTTCGTCCTTCAAGTGGTCGGAAATGAGCATCTTGGTTGCAGTAACAATGTGGTCATTACCTAAAGCGATAACCGTGTGCTTGTCAATTTTTGGATCAACGTATTCTGGTTGTGGACGATCATTATCTAACATTTTTTGAAGCCTCCGTTAACTAAATCATCTTTTCAAGCATGTCCAAACGAACTTGGTGACGCCCTGCGGCGTATTCAGTATCCAAGTATCTTTGCACGATCGTGTTGGCCAGGTCTGGCCCCACTACCCCGCTGCCCAAAGCAATAGCCTTGGCACCGTTGTGCATCGCGGTCATGTGCGCGGTCCGTTCTTCGTTAACGTTGGCGGTGACCATCCCCTTGACCTTGTTTGAGGCCATGGCTGAGCCTACGCCGTAGCGGTCAAACATGACGGCCTTCTTGATGCCGTTGTCCAAAACTTCGTGGGTCACCTTCAGGCTTGATTCCACAAAGTCTTCCGCTGGTTCTGGAGTAACATCCAGGACTTCATAATCATGCTTTTGAAGGTAGTCCTTGACTGATTCCTTCAAGTTAAATCCGTCTTTGTCGCTACCGATAACAACTTTCATTATTATGCTTCCTTTCGTTTATTCCTCGATGCGCGTTCGTATCGATGTATATTGACGATAATATTCCAACACGTCAGGAGAAATCTGTTCATTGGTAACCAGTTCGTCGATATCGTACAGGCTGTAGAACTGGTAAAAGTCCCGGTGATTGAACTTGTACATGTCAGCCACCAAGATCCGCTTTTGCGAATTGTTAAGGCCAATGCTCTGCGTTTGTCCTTCTTCAATATCCGCTGTCAAAAGGGCAGCATCACTAATCCCATTGACACCAACAAAGGCCTTGTCGTAATTCATCGAATCCAGCTCATTGTTGGGAAGCGCACCATAGAAGCTGCCGCTGACCCGGCGATAGGAGCCGCCGACCAAAACCAGTTTGTAATTGCGCGGATTGCTGCGTGCCATTTCAAAAATCGGCAGTGAATTGGTCACGATTCGCAGATTCTCCTGATTTAAGCAAGCGACCATAAATTCCAGCGTGGTTCCCGGGCCGACATAGATGGTTTCATTGTCATTAACCAGACTTGCCGCCACTTTGGCAATTTCCTGCTTCTCCTGGATGTGGATTTCTCTTTTCTCCTGGAAATTCTGCTCGATCTGGTTCTGGGATGAAATAGCCTGGACCCCGCCGTGCAGGCGGATGACCTTGCCGGACTTGGACAATTCATCCAGATCCCGCCGGATGGTCATTTCTGAGACATTCAATGCCTTTGCCAGATCAGCAACTGAAACATAACCTTGCTTGGTAACCGCGATCATTATTTGATCAAGACGTTCTCTCTTTAACATTCTCCACCTCTTGATCACCTTTGTTTATTTATGTTCGCTTACAAACATAATATAACATCGGTGAACACCTTTTTCAATACTTTTAAACAATATTTTTTACCCTTTTTGGGGTATTTCTTGAGTTTTACGCTAATAGGCAAAACTATCTTGTTTAATTGTAAACCAGGCAAGGCAAAAAACTGACACTTTTTGATAATTTCGCACAAAAAATTGTCAGTTCTACCAAGAAATTATTCAAAATGATTAATCAAAAGTCAATGTGGTCGTGATCTGGTTGTACATCTCTGGGAAGAGCCACTGCTCCCCATCCTTTTCGCTCAGTTCAACCGGCCGGCCGTAGCGGTCAGGCAGGCCGCGGAAAGGCTCAACGCAGACGAAAGGCGCCTGCTTCTCTTCCGGGCTCCAGACGGCCAGGTAAGGGAAGTCACTGATGTCCAAAGTTACCGCGTGCTGGTGGCCGCTGGCCAGCTTAACGTGGCTGGCAGCGTCTGCCTTGTAGATCTTCAAGCCCTTGTCCAGCAGCGGCCAGCTCAAAGGCAGGCTGCCATCTTTAAGGGTAACTTTTTCTTCCTTACCGCTTCTGAAAGGAGCTGGATCAATCAGTAAAGAAGTCAGTTCGGTTTGCTTTGGGTCAAATTCCAGGCGGTAGTCGGCCAAGTCCCCTTCCAGGTTGAAGGCCGGGTGAAAGCCCAGGGAATAGTACATCTTCTTGTCGTTGAAGTTGTCGATCCGGTAGCGGACCAGCAAGTCCTTCCCCCGCAGCTGGTACTTGACCTTGAAGGCAAAGTCGTAAGGATAGACCTGCTTGGTTTCCGGACTTGATTCAAAGAGCAGGACGATCTGGTCACTCTCCAGGCTGACCAGCTTGAATTCATAGTCGCGCAAAAAGCCATGCTGCTTCATCGCGTATTTTTGGCCGTCCAGCAGGTAGGAATTATCATTTGACCGGCCGATAAAAGGAAACAGCAGCGGGGCGTGCCGGCCCCAGTAGCGGCTATCAGCCTGCCAGACGTATTCATAGCCGTCCTGCTTGCTCTTAATGCTCTGCAGTTCAGCGCCTAAAGAAGAAATCTTTACTTTCAGTTGCTCATTAGCGATTGCGTATTCCTTAGCCATTTTGCCTGCCTCCTAATATTTAGTGACCGTAACCTGCTTGTAGTATTCGTCAAATTGACTTGGGTCGATCCAGCCAGTCTTGGCCTGCATGGTGTTCAGCATCCCCGTCGTCATCCCCCAGCGCAGGACGTCTTCTGCCTTTTCCCCCCGGTCAATGGCTACCGCCATCCCGGCCAAGGTTGAGTCGCCAGAGCCAACTGGGCTGACCACCTTGATCTTCGGAATTCTGGCCTCATAGAAGTCCTGGCCGTGCTTGGCAAAGGCGCCCCGGGCTCCAAGGGAAACGACCACCCATTCAATATTGGCCAATTCTGGCCGGCTCAAGGCCGCCTTAAGAACATCCAGATCATCCAGGTCAATCTTTTGCCCTAAGAGCTGCTGCAATTCAGTTTCGTTTGGCTTGATCAGGTCCGGGCCAGCTGCCAGACCGGCTTCCAGGCTCTTGCCTGAGCTGTCCAAGAGGACTTTCTTGCCTGCCTGGTGGGTCAGCTCAATCAGCTTGGCGTAGTAGTCAGCTGAAAGACCAGCCGGCAAGGAACCGGAAATGGTAACCAGGCTGCTTGTCTTTAAGAGCTGCTTAAAGTGGTCCAGGAACTGGTCCCCATCAGCTTCCGTTAAGGTCGGGCCGGCTTCCAGAATTTCGGTCTGCTTGCCCCCGTCGTGCAAAATTGCGATGCAGCTCCGGGTTTCCTGGTTGATGTGCCAGAACTTGTAAGGCAATTCCAGCTTCTTGAGCTGGTCTTCGATATACTGGCCGAAGTAGCCGCCGGTAATCCCCGTGGCCAGGACTTCATGGTTTAACAGATTGATCACCTTGGAGACGTTGAGCCCCTTCCCGCCGGCTACCTTGCTGACCTGGCTGACCCGGTTGACGTCATCGATCTGTAGGTGGTCCAGAGGGTATGAAATGTCGATTGACGGATTCATTGTGATGGTTAGTATCATTTTTTCTTTTTCCTTTCTGCTTGTTTGCTTTCGCCTTTGTTTTCATTTGTTATTATCTTTGCAATGAAACCGTTTAAAGCTTTCCTAACAAACGAATTATAACAAAAGTCGACATAAATGAACACTTTTTTAGGAGGAATCTTGCAAAAAATCTGACAAAATAAACACGTGACAAAAGAAAACCGCGGATCTGCTCAAGATCCGCGGTTAGATGTGATGAAAGTGAATTTGTAAAGCGTCTATTTACTCAATGGTTAGAGGAAGAGAGTTTTCCATGGATTAACAACACAATGTTCTAATCTATATGGGAGTAATTGAGGAGTTGAGGAGTTGAATAATCAAAGTGGGAGAGTTCAGCTTATTCAACTTCCAGCTTGTCGCGCCATGACTTGGCGCCAGTCAAAGCCTTGTTCAGCTTTTCAATGTTTTCCTTGCCTTGAGTCCGCATCCATTCACGGCCGGCTTCTTCGCCTTCAGCCGCGAAGATCTTGATGGATGGCTTCCAAGTAGCCCGGCCGCAAAGCACGCCGTTGAACTTGGCGCCAGCTTCTTCAGCCAGCTTGATTTCAGCGATGAATTCTTCTGAAGTTACTCCGGCAGACAGGAAGATGTATGGGAGGTCAGTAGCGTCAGATTGTTCCTTGAACAATTTCTTAGCTTCTTCCCGGCTGTAAACGACTTCGTTATCACCGTTGAAGCCTTCAACATACTTGATGTTGAAAGGAATTTCTACCTTTAAGACAGTTACGCCATAGCGCGGCTTGGAGAATTCCTTTTCAGCTTCTATTACCTTGTGGGCCTTTACCCTGGCAAATTCCGGACTTTGGTTGTCGGCAATGTTAGCGTCATAAGTCAACAATTCCAGGAAGAATGGCAGGCCAACAGCCTTGGCTTCAGCACCAACCCGTTCGACAAAGGCGTGCTTCTTGTCATTGATGGCTTCGCCTTCGTCTGGGTCATAGTAGAGCAGGAACTTGATGGCGTCAGCGCCTTCTTCCTTGATCCGCAAACCAGATTGGTTTTCGATCAAGTCGCACATTCTGCCTGGTTCACTGGTGTCGTAGCCAGTCTTTTCATATGAAAGCAGGAGGCCGCAGTTCTTGTCCCGGACCTTGGTAGCTGGCAAACCGTATTCAGGGTCGGTCAAGATACCAGAAGCATACTTGGTCAGTTCTTCAGAAACTGCCTTCTTGTATTCAACGATGGTTTCTTCATCGGCTGGCTTGTTGGCAGCTTCCGCCAGCATTCTCTTCAAAGATCCTCTTTGGTCAATGGCCAAGGCGGAAATGACACCGTCAGCAGTTGACAGTTTTTCCAAGTGCTGTGCTACATCTGTAGTAATTTTAATCATTAAGACTTACCTCTATTTTCCTTTTTACTATTATCTTTCTTTTATTTATTACACGGACTACTTGCTTGAATCTTTTTTGTCTAAAGCATGTCCAGCCCAGTTGTAGTATTTCCGGCTGTAGCGGTTCTTCTTGTTGTCCCAGACCACGATCTTGTAAAGAGCGTAGGTCGTGCCGATCATAGCCGCCGCTTGAAAGACCCACAGCTTGGTCACGAGGCTGACGGCATTGATGATGATCACGAAGACGGTCCACATGAAGACCCGGTCGCGCCGGGCTTTTTCAGCAGCTGATACTGGTGAGTCAGACTTTTTCATAACAAAAACCTCCAAGCAAGTAATTATTTGCTAATTCTTCTTTACTAGTCCTTCTTTGCCTTAGCAGCAGCGTATTCAGCGTTGCGCTTCTTCATCTGCTTTGCGTACCACATAAAGAGCAGCAGGTAGGCAGCCAGAGCCAGGAGAGCGTAGACGATGAACATCCCCTGCTTGCTCCAAGCGTTACCAACCAGGTAGCCCAGGAACTTTTCAACAGGCCCTTCCATAGTCGTGTCGGAAACCAAGGTGTGGGCAGGAATTGCGGCACCAACTTGGTGGGCGACGTTAGTGACGAATGGTGCGACCAAGGTACCAGCCCACAGGAAGACAGGCAGTTCCAAAGCACCGATGATGATCATGCGGATGATCTTACCCCGGGTAACTACCAGCAAGGCAGGCGCGATACCCATACCGATGATCCCACCTAATGGCATCAGTCTGTTGCCTGGCAGAACCATGGCTTCAAGCATCATGATTGGGGCCAAAACGTTACATGCAGCCCAGATTTCTGACCTGCCGGCGATGAATGGCCAGTCCAAACCAATGTTGAAGGTCCGGCCTTCGAATTTCTTGGTAGCGAAAGTAGAGATACCTTGGGAAAGTGGTTCAACAGATGCAATGAACCAGGAACCGATGACTGAGAACAATTCAATGGAGGTACCGGCAGTGAATGACAGGGTGAACATGTTCTTCCAGCCTTCTTCAGTAGTGAAGTCGGTGCCGGCCAGCAAGGAAACAAAGACCCCAAGGTAAATACCGATAGCGAAGCGGCTGCCCCAGAAACCAATCTTTTCGTTCAACTTGGCTGAGTCGAAGTCAAACTTGTCCAGCCATGGGAAGATCTTGTCAAAGAGCTTGTCGAAGACCATAATGATTGGGTTCATCATGTAGTTCATGTGGGTCGTAGTCATTGGGTTGGAGTCAGGAGCGTCCAGCAAGTCATTGAAGGTTGGCTTCATCAAGTCAGAGTTGATGATCTTCAAAGTCCCAATGAAGAGAACCAGGATGGTTGACAGCCAAAGCGGAGCCCCGCAGTACATGCTGAAGAGGCCGACAAAGGCTGAGTGCCAAACGTCGAAGATGTCGACGTCCAGGGTATTGGTCTTGTTCCAGATCAGCATGACCACGTTCAAGATGATCAAAACCAACAAGTAGTACAGGGTGTAAGGTGAACCCCAGGTGATGGTAGCCAGAGGTGCCCAGCCCATGTCCAGGATGTCCATGTGGATCCCGGTGTGTTCAACGAATTGCTTCATTGGTACTTGGAAGGCTGTCGTCAGCATTGACATGACGTTGCTGATGGCCGTCAAGGCGATGGCCAGCTTCATACCACCTTCAAGCGCCTTGCTGAATTTGACTCTGAAACACAGGGCGATTACCGTCAAAACCACCAGCATGATGGTTGGCGCGCCCATGTCGATCAACGGTTTGAAAACCGCGTTCGCGAAGGAAATAATCGCATTCATTTCTTTTTGTCCTCCCGACAAAAATCGTTTACTCTTTTACTCTTCTGTTTTTTTATTCTGCTTCAATCTTCTTGCAGATCTTTTCCACTTCGTCGTAGACTGGCTGAGCCATGGCTGGAATCCGGTAAAGGATTGGACCAGCTTCAACGACTGGGATCTTTGGGGTGAAGGCCAGGTCGGTCTTGGCGATCGTCAAATATGCATCGTAGTCGTTCAGCAAGTCTTCGTTGACGTCCTTGATCATTACCGCGTCACACTTTACGTTATGGCCGCGTGCCTTCATTTCCGCTTCAACCGCGTCCTTGATTTGGTGGGATGAGTTAACCCCGGCACCGCATGCTGCCAAAAGCTTGATTTGTCTAGCCATAATTAATACCTCCTAATATCACTAAAAATGTTCAGTTAAAAATTCGTAAATCTCACTTGTAGATTTGGAACTGAAGAGTTGCTTCAGTTGCTCAACCGGCGTTGAGTTCAAAAAGTCCATGATTTGGGCCAGGATATTGGCCTGGCCTTCCGGGTCATTGTTCAAGATCATGAACAGGAACTTTACGTCTAATTCCTTGTCCGGTTCGATCATGTTGTGAAACTTAACCGGGTGGACCAGTTCGATTGGCACGATCATCCGCGTGTTCACGAACTCGCCTTCCGTGTGTGGAATAGCAACATTGGGCAGGTCCTTGGAAATCGGCGAAGTATCAATCCCGGTTGGGTATTGCTTTTCGCGCTCCAAGACATGCGCAATGAAGTCTCCTTTTACATAGCCCCGATCGAGTAGCTTTTGATAAACCTCACGAATCACGGCTTCCTTATCGGTCTCTTCGCTGATGAACACCGCGTCACTGGCGAACAAGTCATTCTTCGTCGCTGTCAACATCACAGCACTCCTTTCAAATCACAAATCAAACAACGAACTGATCTGAACACTCCGTGTTCTCTTTTGTTTGATTACACTGTTTATTATAGTTAAACGCTTCCAGTTGTGCAAGCGCTTTTTGTGTTTTTTTGTGTTTTTTGTTATTTTTTTCCAAAACACTATCAAATCAAGCTATCAGCAGATATACGTGGTCACTTTTTCTGTTTTTTTAGGGAACAGCAGGAGAAAAGAAACAAAAAAACAAAAAACATGGTTTTCTTTGTCATAATTGTGAGAAAGCGCTATATTAATTATTGGAAACAAACAGAAAAATGGGGGAAAAGCAAATATGGACGCACGCGCGAAAAATCAACTTTCGGCTAATCCGCGGCAGGACCGCTTGCGCAGACGGGCAGAAGAAACAAACAAATATGAACAGTTAAAAAGATTGCCAGCTGACCAGCTGACAGGCAAGCTGACCAAGAAGAACCAAAACTACCTGGCCAGCCTCAAACAGGCGCTAAAGAGTGAAGGTGGGCTTGATCAAACAGAGGCGGAAGATTTAACTGCTCCCCTTTTGGCCAAGATCATCATTGCCCAGGAAGAAGGACAGACCGCCCGCCGGCTCTTTGGCCTGGCTCCGACAGACCTGGCCCGGCAATTGCTGCAGCCGAAAGTAGAGAAAAAGGCAGAAAGCAAGTGGCCTTACTTCTCGGTCGTCTGCCTGGCCTTTCTAGCCATGTTCAGCATCCTGGCCGGCGTCTATGAGTCAATCGCAAGAGGCCAGCTGGACCCACGCAGACAGATCGGCTGGCTGACAGTTTTAGCCCTTGCCCTCTTCATGGGCTGGGTCGTCGCCCTTTATAAAGACCTGGTTAAAGCCGGAATCAAGCGCAGTCACCTGCAGCTCTGGTCAATCATGAGTCTGATCATGACCGGCGCGCTTATCTGGCTCTTGCGCTTGCCGGTTATACGAAACGTCAACCCTGCCCTGCCAGCTCCGGTATGCTTCATTATTGCTGCTGGGGCAATCGTCATCTTGGTCTTTTTGATGCGGCATTTCAAGATCAGCCATATCTTTTTTGAAGAAAGAAGAAAGCAAGCTAAGCAGTAATTAGCTCCCAAATATTTTTGGAACAAGAAAAGGCACTGAGCAAACGCTCAGCGCCTTTTAAGTTTGGTAAGCAGAAAAGATAAATGGCTGCCAGTAAAGGTCTTAGGAAGTTTTTGGAAAGAAAATATAGAAATAGTAGAAATCAATTGAATGCGTACGAAGTGTGAGAAGCAAGCCCTTACTGGCTTGGCAGATCCTAATAAGTCCAGCCCTTTACCTCTTCATCGGTGGAAATCTGCTTGCTGTCCGCCAAGCCGCGGTACCAGTAGGCACTTTGCTTTGGATACCGGGCCTGGCTGGCAAAGTCGACGTAGAAGAGGCCGTAGCGCTTGGAATAGCCATTGGTCCAAGAGAATTGGTCTTGCAGAGACCAGACGAAATAACCTTTAACGGGGATGCCGTCACTGATTGCCTTGGCCACTTCCAATATATGCGCCTGCAGGTACTTGATACGCGGCGCGTCATCGATGGCCTTGTCCGGCCCCAGGAACTTGTCCTTGTAGCCCATCCCGTTTTCAGTGATGTAGATTTCCTTAACGCCAGGATAGTCGTCATGCACCCGCTTGAGCTGGTCATACATCCCTTTTGGATAAATGATCCAGTCCCAGTCGGTGGCCGGCATCCCTTCCGGGTGGACTTCTTCGCCCACTCCGTTCATCTTATTGACGTCAGTCCCTTTTTCACCGCTGCCGTTGTGGTGTATGATGTTTTCCCCATGATACTCCTTCATGAACTTGCTGAAGTAGTAGTTTACGCCGACAAAGTCCAGCTTTTGGGCAGCCTGGGCCAGAATTTCCTCATCTTCGGCCTTGATCTCAATCATTTCCTGGCCATTGGCCTCAATGATTTCCCGGACCAGGTCCAAAGTCTTCTTTGAGTACTTGCCTGCTAAAGTCCCGTCAAGGTAGAAGCGGTTTTCAAAGGCATCCTTGAGTTCAGCGGCATGCTGGTCGCCGGCGCTGCTGCTGGCCGGGTAAACAGTCTGCAGGGCATGCACGATCCCGATTTTGCCAGGATATCCGCCGGCTTTATAGGCGTTCACGATTCTGGCGTGAACCAAGTTTTGATTGTATTCTGCCTGGAAGCACTTGGCAAACTCATTAACCCGGGCTGGCGGGAAAGTCCCGGAAACATACTGCTGACCAGCCATGGAAGTCGGTTCATTGATGGTGATCCAGTACTTCACTTCTGGAAATTCCTTAAAGCAGTACTTGGCATAGGCAAGGAAGGCATCCAGCATCTCGCTAGACAACCAGCCGCCCTTGTCTTCCAGAGCTTGCGGCGTATCAAAGTGGTGCAGAGTCACAAAAGGTTCTACCCCGTTTTCACGGCACTTTTTAAACAGGGCATGGTAGTACTTGACCCCGCGCTCTTCCAGCCGGCCGGTTCCCTCCGGAAAAATCCGGGCCCAGTCAATGGACACGCGGATGGCATTAATGTGGAACTTTTTGCACAGGTCAAGGTCAACCGGATATCTGTGGTAAAAGTCAGCAGCCGGATCCGGGTTGATCGTTCCCTGCTCACGCAGGTACTTGTCCCAGATCACTTCCCCTTTGCCATCTTCCTTGGTGGCCCCTTCTACCTGGTAGGCAGCCGTGGCGCCGCCAAAATAAAAGTCTTCTGGTAGCTTGTAAACAGTCATTTTTATCCTCCTAATCCTTAAGGGAGTTGACCACGAAGTTCAAGGCCAAGTCCTTCTTTTGCGTCAATTCGATATATTGCCGGCCAGTAGTCGTCACTAATTTAGCACCAACCTTGTCGGCAACTTCCTGCAGGTTATCTCGCATGGAGTCCATTTGCGGAGCAAGGACAATTAAGTCCATGTCGTCGATCACGTCCATGTGCTGGCCGTATGCTCTGGCCACAGCGTGCAACGGCAGGTCTTTTTCCTTGGCCAGCTTGTTTAAGGCCTTGGCCAAAATACCTGAGGTACCACCACCGGCACAAATAACCATGACATTGGTGTCTTCAGTCAAAACGTCCTTGGCAGCGGCCTTTGGAGCTTCCTTGACTGAACTTGCGGCAACTGGTGCGGCTTCTTTTTCTGCCTTGGCGGCTTCAGCCTTTTCTGCCTTTTCAGCAGCTTCTTCCTGGGCCAGGATGTCATTGTCGTATACCTGGAAGAATGGGTACCAAATCAAGACGTCGACCGCGAGGGCGAGCAAAACGTAGACAAAGGACAAAGGTGCAAAGCCAGTACCGACAACGATCCCGATTGGGGCTGGAACAGTCCATGGCAGGGTGGCGATGAAGGAGTTCATCTTCAAAACGTCAACGAAGAACTTGAACATCATAACGTTGACCATTGGCGTTACAACAAATGGCAGGAAGAAGATCGGGTTCATGATGACCGGCGCACCAAACAGAATTGGTTCATTAACTCCGAAAGTAACCGGAATTACTGATGCCTTGCCAACTGCCTTGTTCTGGGCAGACTTGGACATCAAGAGGAATATATAGGCCAAAACGAGGGTTGACCCGGTACCACCCATGTTCATGACATAGTCCTGGGTGTTGACGGCCAAAACGTGTGAGGCGTGCATCCCTGCATGCACCAGGGAAGTGTTCAGGCCAACGTTAGTAGTTTCAATGGCAGAAACGGCCGGCATAACGATTGATGGCCCCTGAATGCCGACAAACCAGAAGAAGGCCATGGCGCCGGCGATTAAAGACAGGCCAAGGTAGGAGTCACTGGCGTGGAAGAGCGGTGACATGAGGTTAACAATGCATTGGGACAGGTTGGCATGGAAGGCCGTCTGCAAGACCAGGTTCAAGACCCAGAAGATAATAACTGAGAACAGCATTGGGAAGATGTCCGTGAAAGTCTGGGCAATGTTTTGCGGGACTTGGTCCGGCATGGTGATCCGGACATTGTGGGTAATGCAGAACTTGTAGATGTTTGGAACGATGCAGCCAACCAGGTATGAGGCAACCAGGCCCTGGGTACCCATGTAGGACAGGTCGATCCCGGTCTTAGGGTTGACCACGATGGCAATGATGATGAAGCAGATTTCCGCTGCCATGATGACAGACATTGAGTTGATCTGCGTGGTCTTTGGGAGCTTAACGTTCAAGCTGTCCGTCAAATTCTTGGCACAGGTCGCGGTCACAAACAAAGACAAGAGACCCATGGAGTAGTTGTATGGGACAACCAGGGCATTAGCTACGGCCGTTGGCCAGTAAAAGCCCCAGGCATTTGGAACATAAGCGATCAAACTAAAAATACTTGAGAACAAAATGATTGGCATGGCCGCGATAAAGCCATCACGAATCGCTGACACATACTTGTTGGCAGCAAACTTCTCAAAAGCAGGCTTCATTTTGTTCATTCTTGCTTCTAAAGCGTGCATTTTTTTCTCCTTTACACTTTTTTACTAACTACACACGATTAATCACACAGCACATAATTATTATCTTTTTTCTCGCCCCCGCCTCTTTTCATGGGTCTGTTAAGATACTCTTGCTTTCTTTACTTTTGCTTTTTTCTGTCAAGGAGCCTGGCAATGTGGATTACCAGGTAGAGCCGTTCTAATTTGGGAATTTTGACCCCCAGCTCGTAGTCTATGCGGCCGGCAATTTTATTGACAATCTGCTCAGCTTCTGGAAAGTCATTGCCGATGCTGGCCAGACTGCTGGCAGAAATCTGGACTTCCTGCTCTTGCCGGTCCTTGCGCAAACGGCGGGCGAAATACTTGACATGGGTCAGAAGGCGACCGTAATCATCCAAATTGTCATTGTTCCGGACAATGCCGTTTTTTCTGAGGATGTCATTGATGATATTCACTAACTGGTCGTCCAGACTGTCAATCGGCGCGGCTTGGGAAACCCGGTCGCCGTGGGCATTAATGACATGCAGGGCAATACTGTTGCGTTCACTTAAAGGAAAATCAACCCGCAAGCGTTCCCTAAAGCCAGTTAAAAAGTCGTCAGCAATCTTATAGGCTTCAGGATACTTGTCAGAAAGATCCGGCAAGCTGTAGTTAGCCCTGTATCTACCCTCTTCAAGCCGCTGATAGGCTGAATAAAGGTGGAGGGTTAGGGTTACGTACAGGTAGCTTTCCACCGCAAAATTATATTTTTTCTGGCTCTGCTCGATCAGCGAATAGCTGACCGCGACAAAGTCTGCCGGCACGTCCTCAAGCAAAGTCGTCAAATCATCGACAGTATGCTTGTCCCGCAGCATAAAAGTGGATACTACTTTCTCCTTTTCGACCACATCCCCTTTTTTCTTGCCAAACGCTAAACCATTGCCCATTACAATTGCCGGTTTTCCGTCATGGCCATTAACAACCGCAACATTATTGTTCAAAACCTGTACGATCTTCAAGAGCATTTCCTCCTTAAACTTTCTCAGCAGATCTCCATTCCAGTTGCCTAGCATTGAAAACAGCTCTTCCGCCCATTTGGGCAAAAAAAGCCGCATCTATAGTCCATCCGATTCATTCAACAACGAGAATAGAGAAACTAAGTGCGGTTTTGCCTAATTTAATAGTAACAATCCATATTCAGTTATAAGTTTTTGCGTGCGATGGTTATTCTAATATAATCGAACACTATGTGCAAGCGCTTTTTTGAGATAGTTTCGTCCAAATTCTAGTCGGTGATCTTGCCTTCCAGCTGGTTGACCCGGTCATACAAGTCGATGATGGTCTTCATCTGATCCTTCAAAAGCATGGTCGTCATCAAGGTGTCCTGGCCATGAACCATGATAAAAGTAACGTCCAGATCCATCCCGCCGGCTTCTTTGCTCAGCAGCTTGGTCTGTTCATTGTGGGCATCGTTGATTGAAGCTTCTGCATCTTTGACCAGGTCTTTGGCCTTGGAAATATGGCCCTGGCTGGCTTCATCCATGGCCTTGAGCAGGGCCGTCCGCGCGTCGCCGGCATAAGCAACGATCGCAAAGCCGGTCATTGAAATTTCTTCTTTGCTGATAGTTTCTTCAGACATTTTTTACCTCTTTGTTTTTTATCCCGGACTGCTGGCAAAGAAAAAACGCACCCCAAGGCTCCTTTCACGGAGTCTGAAGCGCGGTTTTGCCTAATTTAATAGTAACAATCCACAATCAGAATAATTTTCTTGCTGACGATCTTAATAGTAACACCATCTTTTATTTTTGTAAACCCTTTCAGTTGCGTTTTGTTGTTTTTTGTTTGTTTTATCCCTGAAAGTCCTTTTAAAATTCGTCAATATGCCGTAATACTCGTAGCTATTAATATTAAAATTTCCAGCTCACCTGCCGCTGCCAGCTCTTGCCTGGCTCAAGGGGATTTTCCCGCAAGTCATTGCCCGAAGCAGGCGCGTTCTGCGCCTCCAAGGTCAAGCCGCCATATTGCGGCAGGTCCTTGACCTGCTTTTCCCCCTTGCCAAAGCTGTTGACTGTATAAATGACGATTGCTGGCGCGTTCGTGCCCATCTTCATGGAAACCTTGCCATCGCTAGCCACAACTTTAGCAGCAGTCTTTTGCCCATTCAAGATAAAGGGGTGGTCAAGCCCCTTACGCAAGGCAATCTGTGCATCCCCGCTCTTTAAGGCGTCCTCCATGCTCTTGCCCATTCTGAAGTCAAAAGCCGTGCCTTCGACTGCCTCCATTCCGCCAACCGGCAGGCCGTCTTCCTTTACTGGCAGATAGTAGTCCGCGTCAAGGAAAAGCTTGGTCTGATCGATCTTGGTCCCCAGGTTGTCCAGGCAGAAGTAAGTATGGTTGGTCGGGTTAAAAATTGTCAACTTGTCTGAGTAGGCCGTCAAATCATACAAAAGTTCACCAGAATTATTCAAAGTGTAAGTTGCCTCCAGCTGCAGGTTGCCGGGAAAGCCATTATGACCATCTGGATCAAGCAAACTGAAGTGAACGGAGACAAAGTCTTCCCCCCGCTCTGTTCTGAAGGACCAAACCTGCTGGTCGGTCCCAAAGCCGCCGGGAATGTGATTTTTGCCATCGTTGATTGGCAATTGGAGGATATGGTCACCGTTCTTCCACTGCCCGCGCCAGACCCGGCCGGCAATCCGGCCAACCGTCCCGCCTAAGAAATTGCGCTCTTTGCTGTAGTCCTCGGCCTGCTTTAAAGAGAGGATGATATGGCGCTTTGCCCCATCTACCGGAACGGTCACGTCTTCCAAAGTTGCCCCATAGTTCAGGAGCTTGACGGACATGCCATGATCATTTTCCAAGGCAAACTCACAAAGGTCTCTCCCTTGGAGCCGGCCGTATTTCTTAAATGTTAGTCTCATATTTTTTGTTTACTTTTTGATCAGAGAATGTTTACTTTTTGTTTGAAAGCGGTTAAAATGTTAACTACAAACAAATTGTAACAAATAAGGACACAAAAAATGAACACTGAATTTTTAAAAAATAATTTTGAACAGATTTTTAAGCAAAAAGCAGCCGACCTCTTCTTCTCACCAGGCCGGATCAACATCATCGGTGAACACACCGACTACAACGGTGGCCACGTCTTTCCTTGTGCCATCAGCTTAGGGACCTATGCCGCTTACGGTCCCCGGGCAGATAAGAAAATTGCCGTCTGCTCCGGTAACATGGATGACGACCTGGTTATTTTCGAAATTGGCGACCGCGAGTTAGAAAATGACCCTGACCACAAGTGGATCAACTACTTCAAAGGCATGACCGCCTACGTACAAGAAGAGACAAGTGAAATTGACCATGGCTTCAACCTCTATGTTTGGGGCAACCTGCCCTATGGGGCCGGCCTGTCATCATCAGCCTCAATTGAAATGCTGGTTGGCCACGTTTTAACTGAAGAATACGGACTGGAAATCGATCCAGTCAAGCTGGTTCAGCTCGGCCAGAAGACCGAAAACGAATTTATCGGTCTCTCTTCCGGGATCATGGACCAGTTTGCCGTCAACATGTCCAAGAAAGACCAGGCTATCTTCCTTGACTGCGCTAGTTTGAAGTATGACTACCTGCCGCTGGATCTGGGTGACAGTGAAATCATCATCATGTCCACCAACAAGAAGCACAGCTTGGCCGATTCATCTTACAATGACCGCGTCCGTGAGTGCCAGGAGGCAACCAGAAGGCTGCAGGAAAAGCTCAGCATTGACCACTTGGGCGATATTGACGAGGAGACTTTTGACGACTACTCCTACTTGATCAATGACGAAACCCTGCTTAAGCGCGCCCGCCATGCCGTTTTTGAAAACCAAAGAACCATCAAGGCTACCAAGGCCATGCAAGACAAGGACTTAGACCGGCTGGGCCGCTTGATCAACGCCTCCCACGTTTCCCTGCACTTTGACTACGAGGTTACTGGCAAAGAACTGGACACCCTGGCGGAAAGTGCCTGGCAGCAAGAAGGCTGCCTTTGCGCCAGAATGATTGGCGGGGGCTTTGGCGGCAGCGCGATTGCTATCGTCAAAGAAGACCATGCCGAAGCATTCAAGGAAAAGGTCGGCAAGATCTACCAAGACACCATTGGTTATGCCGCCAGCTTCTACGAAGCCAAGATCGTTGACGGAACCCACAAGCTGTAAGAACTAAGGAGACAACAAGCAAAAATGCTGATTGAGAACTTCGTGCAAAAAATTATCGCTAATACTGATTACCAGGAAATGGACCGGGTCTACCTCTTCAACCGCCTGCAGGCCCTAGTCGGCGACGGAGACGTTGAGGAGCAGGCTTCCGGCGAAGACAGCTTGCTGCAACTGGTTGACCTGGCCGTTAAAAGAGGCAAGATTCCAGATGACGTGACCAGCCGGGAGATCCTGGCCGACCAGCTGGCCGATTTTTTAACCCCGGCCCCAAGCAAGGTCAACGGGCTTTTCTGGAACAAGTATGACCAAAGCCCAAAGGCAGCCACTGACTGGTTCTATGACCTCTCTACCCACAACAACTATGTCAAAAAGGCCGCGATTGCCAAGAACATCGTCTTCTCCGGCAAGAGCTCCTACGGCCACCCCTTGGAAATCACTATCAATCTCTCCAAGCCGGAAAAGGATCCCAAGGCTATTGCCGCCGCGGCCAAAAAGAAAGATACGGACTACCCGAAATGCGACCTCTGCCTGGAAAATGAAGGCTACCTGGGCGACTACGGGAAGAATGCCAGAAGCAATCTGCGGATCATCCGCATGAATATCGGCGGGGAAAAATGGGGGATGCAGTACTCCCCTTATGCCTACTTCAACGAGCACTGCATCTTTTTGGACCAAATCCATGAGCCAATGGTCATCAACCAGCAGACCCTGATCAACCTGCTGGAAATCGTTAAGACCTTCCCCCACTACATGGTCGGGTCAAATGCTGACCTGCCAATCGTCGGCGGCTCCCTTCTGTCCCATGAGCACTATCAGGGTGGCGGCCACCGCTTCCCGATGATGAACGCCCCGGTCAAAGAGAAGCTCACTTTTGCCGGCTACCCGCAGGTAAAAGGCGGCATCGTTGACTGGCCAATGAGCGACATCCGCTTGATCAGCCAGGATACTGAAGCCTTGATTGAACTGGGGACTAAGATTATCAAATCCTGGCAAAAGTACAGCGATCCCGGCCTGGGGATTGTGGCCGAAGACAAAACTGCCCGCCACCATACAGTTACGCCAATTGCCCATAAGGACGGGGATGAATACGTGCTAGAGCTGGTTCTGCGTGATAACAGCACTAGCAGCGACTACCCGCTGGGCATCTTCCACCCCCACCAGGATAAGTGGCACATCAAGAAGGAAAACATCGGCCTGATCGAAGTCATGGGCCGGGCCATCCTGCCTGGACGCCTAAAGGGCGAGCTGGGCGAGGTCAAGAAATACCTGCTTGGCCAGGACAACCAAATCGCTAAGATCCACCTGCCATGGGCTAAAAAATTGCAGGAAAAGCAGCCAGACATTAATGAAGAAAACGTTGACCAGCTCCTGCAGCAAGCCCTCCTGGACATTTTTGACCAGGTCCTGGCTGATGCCGGGGTCTACAAGAACGACGCAAAAGGTGAAGCTGGCTGGCAGAAGTTCCTCCAGCAGCTGGGCGCTAAAAATTAATACTTAAACTTCCCACACCAAAAATAACTA
>NZ_KV793129.1:0-1060 GCF_001808415.1 Lactobacillus sp. HMSC08B12
GGTCCCGACTTACCCTGGGCGGACGAGCCTGCCCCAGGAAACCTTAGTCTTGCGGCGGACAGGATTCTCACCTGTCTTTCGTTACTCATACCGGCATTCTCACTTCTAGAAGCTCCACATGTCTTCTCAGTCATGCTTCACCGCCGCTAGAACGCTCTCCTACCACGTGCATAAATGCACATCCACAGTTTCGGTATCATGCTTAGCCCCGGTAAATTTTCGGCGCGGCGTCACTCGACTAGTGAGCTATTACGCACTCTTTGAATGATGGCTGCTTCTGAGCCAACGTCCTAGTTGTCTGCGCAACTCCACATCCTTTTCCACTTAGCATGAATTTTGGGACCTTAACTGGTGATCTGGGCTGTTTCCCTTTCGACTACGGATCTTATCACTCGCAGTCTGACTCCCGCACATAAATGTCTGGAATTCGTAGTTTATCTGAATTCAGTAACCCTTGACGGGCCCCTAGTCCAAACAGAGCTCTACCTCCAGCATCCTCTTTGCGAGGCTAGCCCTAAAGCTATTTCGGAGAGAACCAGCTATCTCCAAGTTCGTTTGGAATTTCACCGCTACCCACAACTCATCCCCGCAATTTTCAACTTACGTGGGTTCGGTCCTCCAGCGCGTTTTACCGCGCCTTCAACCTGGTCATGGGTAGGTCACTTGGTTTCGGGTCTGCGTCAGCCAACTGCTCGCCCTCTTCAGACTCGCTTTCGCTGCGGCTCCGTCTTTTCTGACTTAACCTTGCTGACTAACGCAACTCGCCGGTTCATTCTACAAAAGGCACGCCATTACCCGTTAACGGGCTCTGACTACTTGTAGGCACACGGTTTCAGGTTCTCTTTCACTCCCCTCCCGGGGTTCTTTTCACCTTTCCCTCACGGTACTGGTTCACTATCGGTCACTGGTTAGTATTTAGCCTTGCGAGATGGTCCTCGCGGATTCAAACGGGATTTCACGTGTCCCGCCCTACTCAGGATACTGATAGGCCTTCTTTGGATTTCGCTTACGGGGCTCTCACCCTCTCTGGCGCGTTTTCCCAAACGCTTCTGCTATCCTC